>CANQWP010000016.1 GCA_947627585.1 uncultured Clostridia bacterium | reverse complement strand
CGACAACTCCCCAACAACCCTCAAAAGAAATGACCACATCAAAATCATCATGGACAAAATCATTTCTGGGGAAGAATTGCGGCCAATTCCTCTTAGGCAAGGTCGACCATACAAAGAACTTTCAAACATAGATGGAATTTTGACGGAACTTTCTTTGACTGCCGGAAAGGACTATACGATGAAAGCAAATCAAGGCAGCACTTCCGTTTTGCCGTCCCAAATTGTCACATTTCATCAAGCAAAAGACGACGTTTTGAGCCAAAAACTCTTTCCGGTTGACGCTCGAGGAGTTTTGAAAGAAAAAAACGCCAAAGAATTTTATTTTCAAAATTTGGAACATGAAAATCTTGTTTTGGTCAAAAAAGACATGGACCCTCGCCTTGAGGCCAATGACTATGTCACTGGAAACGCCATTTTGATGAACGACGAAGGCGATTATGCGCTTGACAACATCAAAACCATCAATTTCAGAGCTGACAAGTTTTATGTCAACATCAGCCAACCATATGAAAAATGCCCACCAACAGAAAAATTTGATTTTTGCGACCATGAGATTTTGCTTGGAGGAAGATATGTTTTGCAAACATCAAAATTCGCCGATTCTGCCGAAATAAAGAGCGGCATTGCAAAACTCAATGCTCACAACACGGTCACCCTCGCCCTGATTCCAAACGTCATGAATGATGACGAGGCTTTGAAAGAACTCGGCTTTGTTGCGCCATTTTTCTTGAAATATGAGGATCTTCCAATCAAATCATATGAAATCATCACCTCTTTCATAGATTGCATCGAGCGACTTCAAGATCAGCGACTGAATCTTGCAATTTTCGTTGAAGACTTTGTGACGCTTGCAAACATCATCGATTCAGCCTTCAAAAACAGCGCAAAAACCATGTTTGGCCACACGGAAACGGCACTGAAAACAATTCAAAGGCTGATGCTTTTGCCGAAAGCAGACAAAAACGGTGCTCACACAACGCTGTTCACAACCCAAGACCAAACTGACCTTCTTGACGCGCTGTATGTCTCAAACGTCTATAAAATCTGCAAAAAGATATAATTTTCCTTCACAACAAAAAACAAAAAAATGGGCTTCTTGTCATTTTTGTTTGACACCGCTCATTTTTTTCTTTTATACTTATTTCATGCAAAACATGGCTCTTTCAATTCCAGAAGGCTTTTACCTTTTTGGTCACGAAATTCGATTTTATGGCATCATAAGCGCCTTGGGATATCTTTTGGGCGTGCTTGTTGCGTGCAAAAACGCCAAAAAACGAGGCCTTAAAACTGAGGACATTTTGACAATGGCGTGCTATGTCATTCCTTTTTGCATCATTGGCGCAAGACTTTGTTATGTTTTCACCTATATCGAGCGCTTTCACTCATTTCTTGATGCGATCGCAATCTGGAATGGCGGACTGATTTTCTATGGCGGACTGATTGGCGGAGCGTCTGCACTGCTGCTTTATTGCCTCATTCACAAAAAGAGCTTTCTTGCACTTGCTGACGTTCTTGTTCCGGCGCTCGCAATTGGTCAAGCGCTTGGAAGATGGGGAAACTTTTTCAATCAAGAAGCGTATGGCTATCCCGTCACCGACCCCGCCTGGCAATGGTTTCCATTTGCTGTTTACATTGACCATTGCAGCATGACAGAATGCACTTGCTCTGGAAGCGGCTGGCATCATGCGACATTTTTCTATGAAAGCCTTTTGAATGTCGTGATTTTCACCATTCTCATGCTCCTGCTCCACCTTTCGAAAATCAAGCAAAATGGCACTTTGGCCGCCCTATATCTTGTCATGTATGGCATTGTGAGATATTTCATTGAAGGCATGCGCACGGACAGCGTCCCGCTTGGAACGGCAAGATTTTCTCAAGTTTTGAGCCTGCTTTTCATTGCGTGCGGCCTTGCACTTTTGATTTTCTTTGCCATAAAGAATAAAGTTTTTCAAAAAATTTATCACAAATTTCGCAAAAAAGACACTGTTGACAAAATGATTGACATCATCAAACAAGATTTTTAAGGTTTAAATAAAATTATTCTTGAAAATAATAGATTCATGGCGAAAGGGCGAATTTTTGGAATTAAGAAAAGCACGGTTCTAAGGACAGCAACCCTGCTTTTTTTCTTGATGTTTCTTGCATACATTTTCATTTCGGTCTTTTGGATCAAAATTCCGTCACTTTGGTTTTTCGGATTTTGCATTTTTGTCGGCGGGATTGAACTGATCAAAAGCGCCCTTTTCAAATATGACAGTTGTCTGTATCTCGGCACACTGCTCTTTGGCATTGGAATCGCCGGGCACGTCTTTTTGTTGACAAACACGGCCATTTATGCGCCCTATTATCTTTCTCTCGCCATTATGCTCGCCTCAGTCACGACATATGTCTTCAGCGGGCAAAAATTTCATTTGATTATTGCTTTTTCGACATTATACGTGGCGCTTTTTTGCCTTCTTTACACAAAAAATTTGATAAATCTCTCAATTTTGATTGCTTTTCTTGTCCCATTTTTGTTATTATTGTTGTTGGAGATTTTAGTGATATGTTTTCGCAAGAAATAAATGGATACAACCGCGCTGAAGTTGACTCATACATCAAGCGCATGAAAGCAAGCTATGAAGCCAAATTGATGGAAGAAAAATTGAAAGCGCTTGAAAGCGAAAAGCGCATTTTGGACATGAAGAACGAAAAAAGCGAACTTGAAAGCAAAGAAAAAAACATCTTGAACGCCCTTTCAATGTTTGAGAAGGCAAAGAAATTTCAAGAAGAAGGCTCAAACAATTTCAACACGCTCATCATGAACAAACTTGAACTTTTGGTGAGAGAACTGAACATAAGATTCCCTTCCATCATGCGCGACCAGAATTTTGAAGAGATTATGAACGAATTTTCAAGCATGATTGAAAACTACAGAACCACTTTTGAAAAAATGAACAACATCACCCAGCCAATCTTCTCAAACAACGACAGCATGCGCCTTCTGCTCAGCAAGATGCAAGACCACAGAAAACAAGAAGCGCCAATGCACGAGGTCCACATTCAAACCACTCGAAAAACTTTGAAAGATGTTCCGGTCAGCGAAAGCGGATTCAGCTTTGAAGAAGCCCTTAACCCAACAGAGGATTTGGCAGAAATCATGAAAGCGTTTGATTTTTATAATGACGGTCTTTAAAAATTACACAAAAAAAAGACAAAAAAATATTAAAAAAGACAAAAAAATAAATAAAAAATAAAATTCAAACAAAATAAACAGATAATTCAAAAAAATACACAAAAAAAATCAAAATTAGACATTTAAAAAACATTTTTTCGCCAGAAAATAGCGAATGAAAAAAGATTTTAAATGTTTTAATTAAAAAAAACAAAAAAGGAGCAAAAAAATGATTGAATATAAATTTGACACACAACTTTTGATTGAAGGAAAAAATTTGTCGGACGAGAAAATCAAGGACTACATAACAAAAAACATTGAGGGCGATTGTCTTCTTGTTGTTGGCGACGATGAACTCATCAAGCTTCATTTTCACACAAACACGCCATGGAAAGTTTTGGAATATTGTGACGGGCTTGGCGACATTCAGGACATCATCGTGGAAAACATGCAACGTCAGGCTGACGGCTTGAATGGCTGAAATTTTCTGTTATCAAAAAAAACAAAATCACTCCAAATGAAGTGATTTTTTTGTTTTTTAAATTGCAATTCCGCAAGCAAGCATGACGCCCAAACACAAAAGCCCGCTCACAACCCCAATGCAATATTGCAAAATCATGATGCCGACATTTGTGAGCATGTGTTTTTTGTTTTTTGTGAACAAAATCACAAGCCCAACGCCCGCCCCCGCTGTGAGCCCGGCCACAAGCGCTGGAAAGGAAAGAATTTGCACTGTTTGCCCCTGGAACTGCGTGCCAATATATGATTGCACAAGCAAAACCGACGATGCGCAATTTGGAAAGAGCCCAATCAGGCTTGCGATGAAAATTTGAAGATAGACATTTGTGTTCAAAAGGGCTTGGATTGCGCTCTCTCCGCCAAACTCTTTGACGCAAGCATAAACAAAGGAAAGCGCAAACGTTGCGACAAAAATGTAAATCAAAATGTTGAAAGTGTGCAAAAAGGCATCAAGAAAAACGTTGTTCACGCAGCAGTCTCCGTGCTCGTAGCCGCAGTCATCTTCACAAAACTCGCTGTGAATGTGCCCGCATTCATGATGATGCTCGTGAAGATGGGCTGTTTCTTCGCCCGGCTGCGCGTTTTTGATAGAATCTTCTTCTTTTTCAGTGCTCAAATGAACATTTGCTTTTTCATGCAGCTGTTTTTGCTTGCCTCGCGCCTTTGCCGCCCGGAACGCTTTGACGGAAAGGTCAATCGCATATCCCCAAAAGATTGCCAGACCCACTTTGACCGCAATCAAAACAAGCATATCCAAAATTTTTGACGGCTGAGAAATCATGATTGGAATGGCCTCGTCACTTGTGGCCACAAAGACAGCAATCAGTGTGCCCAAAGTGACCGCACCGTGAGAATAAAACTCCGCAACGACCGAAGAAAAGCCGCATTGTGGCACGCACCCCAAAAAAGAAGCCAAAAGCGGACTTGCTTTGCTCTTTTTTGACAGAAGTTTGGAAAATCGGTGGCTGTGGTCATGAGAAAGCAGCGAAACAAGAAGATAGGCAAGAAAAAGAATTGGCAGAATTTTCAAACTGTCAATCACGGCATCATAAAGGCTGTCCGCAAAGATTTTTCCCACTGCTCTCCCCCAAAGTTTTCACATTATATCACAAACATTTTCAAAACACAACAAAAATTTTTGATTGACTTTCATTTATTTGACTTTTATGGCAAAATTTTGTTATTATGCATATTGCATAAAATAATGACAAGTTTTTTTGGAGAAAAAGAAATGGCACAAGAAGAAAATATGAAAAATCAAGAAAAAAATGTGACAAAAAAGCCAAGAACTTCAAAAGCCACCCAAGCCGAGCCTGAACTTCGACTTGTGAACGTCAACAAGTCCTATAAACTCTCAAACAAAGAGACTTTCCAAGCGCTCTATGACGTCAACGCCGAATTTTTCAAGGGAGAACTTGTCTCCATTGTCGGCGAAAGCGGCAGCGGAAAGTCCACGCTCATGAATCTTATTGGCGGACTTGACAGCGATTTTTCTGGCGACATCATTTCTGGCGGACAAAATTTGCGCACGCTCACAGACAAGGAGTTGGACAAATATCGCAAAAATCACGTCGGCTTTGTTTTTCAGTCTTTCAACTTGATTTCTCACCTCTCCATTTTGGACAATGTCACGCTCTCCCTCACCCTTTCAAATGTGGCCGAAAAAGAAAAAGTTGACCGCGCCACAAAAATTTTGGAGCGCGTGGGACTGAAAGAACACTTGAAGAAAAAGCCGACCCAACTTTCCGGCGGACAAAAACAACGCGTTGCCATTGCGCGAGCGCTCATCAATGACCCAGAAATCATAATTGCTGACGAGCCGACCGGCGCGCTCGACAGCCAAACCTCAATGCAAATTTTGGAAATCTTGAAAGAGATTGCCGACAACGGAAAACTTGTCATCATGGTCACCCACAGCGAAAAAGTGGCATCTGTTTCTTCGCGCGTTGTGGAAATTTTTGACGGAAGAATTGTCGGTGACCACAAAAACGAAAAATATAAGAAAAACAAAAACGTCAAGCCAATCAATCAGGTTGAAAAAGAGGAATCTTCCGCGGAAGCCACCCAAGAAGATGGAAAAAAGAAGCGCAAAAGTTTCCGCGCCTACAAAAACAAACAGAATCTCTCGTTCCGCTCTGCAATTCGCCTTTCTTTTCACAACATGTGGGCAAGCAAAACAAAAAACTTTCTCATGGCTTTTGGCGTGGCGATTGGAATTGGCAGTTTGATTTTGATGATGTGCTTCTCGACCGGCATCACCGACTTTATTGACGACACAATGAAGTCCTATTCCGACCCGAACATTGCCACAATTCGAAAACTTCCAGATGACATGGGCACCGGCCTGGAGGCACTCATGAAGGGCTTTATATATCAAGGCGGAATCGAAGATGAAGACCTCGACAAACTCTTGAATGGCTATGATGATGACACAATTCCAGAAACCCCTGTCCATCACGAAGGCTTGAACAACTATTTAAAAAGGCTCTATGAAGAAAAGAAAGTCAAAACACTATTCCAAATCACTGAAGAGAACAAAGACGAGGTCCTCACCCCAGGCCTTTTTATGTTGACAACTGTGCTTGATGCAAAATTTGTCTATAACCCACAGCAAATTGACGCTGATTACAGCCAAACTTCTGTTGACCTTCTCAAACAAGGGCTTTTGAGTGGAGCGGTCTCTTTCTTGTACACCACCCCGCCTTACTACACAGACACAAAAGTTCTTGAAGGCGAGATGTCCACAAAAGACGGCGGAATTATGCTGTCAAGAGAAATTTATGACTATCTTCAACAAAACACCATCTTTGACGATAATGGCGACAATATTGAACTTGACATATATTTCAAATTCACTGACGGAACAGAATTCGATTACAGGCAGAAAGATTATAATCTTGAATTGACCGGTGTTATGGACACTTCCGTCATCAACGGCATCACGACAATGTATATCGATTTCGAGTTCTTCCAAACGCTTTTTGAGGCCGTTCAAGGTGAAAGATTGAAAGAAAATGTCTATTATGTCCACACCCCAAGCGAAGAAATCACTGACGCCATCACTGAATATATCAAAACTGTTGAAATTGGAAAATACACAACCTCAATTGAAATGTCCATCGGTGGCATGTTCAACAACATGACGTCCGTCATTGGAACGTCTCTGATCGTCATCTCCTGCATCTCTCTTTTGGTTTCCGCCATGATGATCTTGGTGGTGCTCTATATGAGCGTCACCGAGCGCACAAAAGAAATCGGCGTTCTCAAAAGCATCGGTGCAAGAAGAAAGGACATCAAACGCATTTTCACCTCCGAGAGCTTCCTTGTCGGACTGTTGTCCGGAGTCGTCGGCATTGTGTTCAACCTGCTGCTCACGTTTGTCGTTTGGCTGATTTTGACGTCCACAATCGGAATGGCGCCAATTTCATATCGCTGGTATTATTTCGTGATTGCCATTGGCGTGGCGGTGCTGATCAGCATGCTTTCCGGCCTCTACCCTGCCTCCAAAGCCGCCAAACTTGACCCTGTTGAAAGTTTGCGAAGAGAGTGACCGTGCCAAACATTAAAAAATTTTTGAGAGAAAATGCCGATTTGAGATATGCGGACTTCAACCGCAAGTTTGTTTCGTCGCGCTATCCCATTCTTGGCGTTCGAATTCCTCTCTTAAAAAAATTCGCAAACGAGATTGAGCCGGAACAAATCGACCTTGACGGCGATCTTTCCACCGAAGAAATCCTTTTGTACGGCTTTTCGGCGGCACAATTCAAAAATGAGGACGAGCAAATTGAATATTTGCAAAATATCCTCCCCTACATCGACAACTGGCTGACTTGTGACAGCATTGTTTGCGCGCTGAAATGTTTGAAAGGCGAAAAGGCTTATCAGTTTTTTGTCTCTCTTTTGAAAAACGAGAAAGAATTTACTACGCGCGTTGGCCTTGTTGGCCTTATGCGAAACTTTTTGAAAACGGACAAACTGCCCGATCTTTTGAGCGAAATTAGGCAAATTGAAAACGACGCGTTCTATGTCAAAATGGCGACCGCGTGGCTATATTGCGAGCTTGCCACCATCAATTTTGAAGTTGCCAAAAAAGAAATCGAAAATTGCAAAGATGAGTTCATCAAAAGCAAGGCCATAAGCAAAGCGCGCGAGAGTTTTCGCCTGACCGCCGAGCAAAAACAAGAACTTCAAAAGTTGAGAAAATAATTTCATTGTGTTGACAAAAGAAACTATTTGTGATAATATTCGCACAAAGGAGAGCGCATGAAAAGACTTCTTAGAGATGTTCATAATTATGAAATGGGAAAAGAAAATTTTGGAACTTTTGTCATTCCAAAAGACATCGACATTGTTGACACACGCACTTTTAGGAATTTGGACCAAATGAAAACACTTATAATTCCAAAATTTTTGAAAGTCGAAACAGACGTTGAAATTGGAGGAATTTTTGAACGAAATTTCAGGCTGCGAGAAGTGCTTTTTCTTCCAGGGAGCATAAACAACCTCCAACAAATTCGCGAGTTTGTCAAATTGTTTGATGAATTTGATCCATATCATATTGACATTTACACTGAAACCAAATTTGTCGAGCCTTTTAAGCAAGAATTGCATCGCGCAATCATCGAAAAGCAACATGTCCACACTTTTTCGTCGCCACAACATTTCGATATTTTGCCAATTGAAAAACATAAAGTTTATGGAATTTTGGCCGAAACAAATGACCGCTCGAAAGGAAAAGAATAAAAAATCATTCAAAAGAATGATTTTTTTTATTGGTAAGAAAATTTATTTTCCAATTTTTTCTCGTCTTGAATGACGGCTGACAGAAAGAGCCACACCCACGCCTGCCATGAACACTGCGACCGATGTTCCGCCACTTGAGATGAACGGAAGTGGAAGGCCGGTCGGTGGAATGCTGCCCGTCACGACAGCGATGTTGAGCAGTGTTTGCACGGCAATGACAATGCCGACTCCACATGCGAGCAAGCAGCCGAAGCGATCTTTTGCGTTCAGCCCAATTTTGAAAAGCAAAAACACGAGCGCAAAAAACGCTGCCATCAAGAGAACGCACCCAACAAGGCCGAGTCCTCGCCAATTATCGAAAAAATGAAGTCGCTTTCGGCAAACGGCAAAAAAAGATATTTTTGTCGCGACTGAAAAAGCCCGACGCCAAACCAACCACCATTTCCAAGACCATACAAAGATTGAATGAGTTGAAAGCCCTCGCCTTGCGGCGTCGCCCACGGGTCAAGAAAGGCAAAAAGGCGTTTCATGCGATATGGCTCAGAAAGAATCAACACCGGCACGGCGCACGCTCCCGCACAAGAGAAAAGAAGGGCGTGTTTTTTACTCATGCCCCCAACAATCAGCATGAAAAATGTCACAAGCCCAAGGCACATTGTCACGCTCATGGACGGCTCAATGATGACCAAAAGACACAAAAGTCCGGCAATGGCAAGTGGCGGCAAAAGCCCCTTGAAAGTTTTGATGCTGTCGTGTTTTTGCGACAAATAGCACGCAAGAAACAGCACCAATGCAAATTTTGCGATTTCGCTTGGCTGCACCGAAATGCCAAAAAAATTGACCCAGCGATTTGCGCCATAGCTTTGCACACCAAAGCCCGGCACAAACACCAAAACCAGCAAAATCACGCTTGCACCCAGCACCCACCAGCGAAATTTCTGCAAAATGTGATAGTCCACAAACGCAAAAAAGAACATGGCAGCAATGCCTAGTGCCACCCCAAAAAGTTGCTTGAAAAGAAAGAAAAATTTGTTGCCATAGTGATAGGCGGCGGAATAGGAACTTGCGCTGAAAACCATCAAGCAGCCAAAAAGCGCCAGGCCAAGCACAAGAAAAATCACCGCCACTTCACGCTTTGAAAAGATACGCTTTTGGCTTTTTTCTTTTTCAAAAATGCTTGTCCAAATTTTATTGTTCGCTTTTGCCTTCACACAAACTCCTTTTTTTGATAGCCATCCTTGATGGAGAATAGAATCTTGGCTGGCCAGAGTGTTTTTAGTCCCTGGCTTATTGAGATTCTTCATTCCGCTGCGCTTCAATCAGAATGACAAATTTGTTTCAGCTTTCTTCCAATTTGCCCAAAACAATTTTCTTGAACTTTTCTCCTCGCTCGGCATAACTCGAAAACTCGTCAAAACTTGCGCACCCCGGCGACAAAATCACAAAATCGCCTTCTTTGGCGTTTTTCATGCAAAACTCCACTGCCGGCGCAAACTTTTCAAACACCTGAGTTTTATAGGCAAATTTTTGTGCGCTTTTGGAGATGTTTTCTCGCTCTTGGCCAAAGCAAACCACTCTTTTGATGTTAAAGCCGATTTTGAAAAGGTCGTCATAGTCGATGTCTTTGCCCTGCCCACCCATCAAAAGCCAAATGTCCTCGCCGGCAAAAGCCTCAACGCACGCGATTGTTGACGCCACATTGGTAGCCTTGCTGTCGTCGATGAAAGTCACGCCAAAAACTCTGCCCAAATTCTCCATTCGATGACTTGCCGGCGAAAAATTTTTGATGGCGGTGAAATAGGCCTGCTCATCAATCTTAAATGGCGTCGTCACAGCCACCGCTGCCAGCACATTCTCCAAATTTTTTTCGCCTTTCAGCGGAATGTCGCTGACGCTTATGATTTTCTTTCTGCCGACATAAATTTGATTTTTCCAAACTCCAGTGCCGTGTTTTAGGCCGTTTTTGGAAAAATATTTGGTCTTTTTGTGCAGGTCAAGTTTTTTTGTGACATCATCGTCAAGATTGAGCACCAAAAGATCGCTGCGCTTCAAATTTTCGGCAATTTTGCACTTCACGCGCAAATATTCCTCGAAACTTCCGTGTCTGTCCAAGTGGTCGGGCTTGACGTTTAAAATTGTGGAGACGTCCGCGCGAAAAAAACGGCTTGTTTCAAGCTGAAAATTTGAAACTTCGCACACTGTGATGCTGTTTTTGGTCGTTTTTTCGCAAACTGCTGAAAATGGAAGGCCAACGTTTCCGCACAAAAAAGTCTCCTTGCCCGCCGCTTTCAAAATATAGTGCGCAAGCATGCTGACCGTTGTTTTTCCATTTGTGCCGGTCACAGCAATGATTTTGCCTTTGCTGTGAAGATAGGCAAGGTCAAGTTCGCTGATCACTGGCACTTTTTCATTTTCAAGCCACTGCAAAAGTTCGTTCTCATGGCATTTTATGCCCGGGCTCATCACCACCAAGTCCCATTTTTTTCTTGGCTCGCGCTCAAAGCCAATATAATCAAAAAACTTAACGTTGTCGTCATAAAAACTGACGTGCGCGCCAAGATTTTTGAGAAGTTTGATTGAGGCTCGTCCACTGTCCCCAAGTCCATACACCAAAACGTGTTTGTTTTTCAGTTTCATCAAGGCCACCCGAAAATCAAATTCCGACGGCCAAAACCCCCACAAGCACCGCCAGCGAGACGGCCATCGTCACAATTATATATACTGTCACAATTCGATTTTCATGCACACCTTTTTGCTCAAAATGATGATGGAGTGGCGCCATCAAAAAGACACGTTTGTGAGTGCGTTTGAAATGAGCCACTTGAATGATGTCCGAAAGTGCCGAAAGCACAAACATCACCCCCATGATTGGAATGAGAAGTTCCAGTCCCGAGAGGCAGCCGACCACCCCTATAAAGCCCCCAAGAGCCAAAGAGCCGGTGTCGCCCATGAAGATTTTGGCGGGAAAGCAGTTGAAAAGCAAAAAGCCCAAAATTCCGCCGCAAAGCCCAAATGAAATCATGGCGAGATTTGATAACTCCGCATTTTTTGCTCCATAAAGCGCCAAAATCACGCCGAAAATCAAGATATACACAAAACTCACTCCGCCTGCCAGCCCATCGAGCCCATCGGTCAAATTCACACTGTTTGCCGTGGCAACAAGCACCAGCACAACAAGCGGAATGACTGCCCAGCCAATGTCAAAAGAAAAGCCAAAAAAAGTCAGGCTTGTCCGCCCAGAAAGATAAAGAAAAATTGCCACAATCAGCGCGATGCCAACTTGTCCAACAATTTTTTGATAGGGCTTCAAGCCCTCATTGTGATGAAAGTGGACCTTCAAAAAATCGTCCAAAAAGCCCAAAAGTGCATAGGCAAACGTCACAGCAACCGCAAACCAAGCAAAAAAAGAGCCCTCTTCAAGCAAAAAGCAAGCGGACAAAAGAAGTGCCGCCAAAAAAATCAGTCCGCCCATTGTAGGCGTGCCCTCTTTGCTGGCGTGCTTGTCCACATAATGCAAAATGCTTTGTGATGCGTGCAGCTTTTTGCACATCAAAAGCACCATCGGCCCAATTGCCGAAGCAAAAATCAAGCACAACAGTCCGCAAACAATGAATTTAATTTCAATCAAAATTCTCTCCCCCTCATTCTTGTTGGATCAGTGTTTTTGAAAAGGCCATAAACAACATCAAAATCGTTGTAAGGAATCTTTTGATCGCCAACAATTTGATATTTCTCCGCGCCCTTTCCGGCAATGACCACAATGTCGCCACTTTGCGCCTTTTCAACGACCATTTCGACCGCTTTTTTTCTGTCCGGTTCGACAAAATGTGGCCTTGACATGCCTTTTTCGATGTCCGCAATGATGTCCAAAGACTTTTCAAAGCGAGGGTTGTCATCGGTCAAGCAAACAAAGTCGGCATATTTTTCCGCAATCTTTCCCATTTTGTGCCTTTTGTCCTTGTCGCGATTTCCTCCGCACCCAAAAACAACCCAAAGTTTTTTGTCCGTCAACGATTTGGCAGTTTTGAGGACTTTTTCGATGCCGTCAGGAGAATGCGCAAAGTCAATCACAACATATTTGCCGTCAATTTTTGCGACATTAAAACGTCCTTCAACAGGCATAACAAAATTCAATCCGCTTTCAAGTTGTTTTGCAGAAAGGCCCATCTCTTTGCAAACA
>CANQWP010000015.1 GCA_947627585.1 uncultured Clostridia bacterium | reverse complement strand
TGGAGCTGGCGAAAGGAATCGAACCTTCAACCTGCTGATTACAAGTCAGCTGCTCTACCATTGAGCCACGCCAGCACTGGTGGGCAGGGATGGATTCGAACCATCGAAGACATAGTCGACGGATTTACAGTCCGTTGCATTTGGCCGCTCTGCAACCTACCCGTTGGTGCCCAAAGGGCCAAACCCTTCCTTTCAGGAGATTTGCCTTTGTTCACTGTGGTGCCCAAAGGTGGAATCGAACCACCGACACAGGGATTTTCAGTCCCTTGCTCTACCGACTGAGCTATCTGGGCATACTCGCAAATCAGCCTAACCGTTTCGTGCTTTGCTTTTGCAAATCACATCCACTCCCCGTCTGTTTGCTCGTTTTTCACCAAAATGACAAGCATTTTGGCGAGGGACCCTTCGGGCCCAAAATTTTTCCTAGTCAAAAATTTTGAAAAGGTGGCGACTCGGATGGGGCTCGAACCCACGACCTCCAGCGTGACAGGCTGGCGTTCTAACCAACTGAACTACCGAGCCAAGTCGCCTTGAACAAGACTTTTAAAGTTTATCACATTCAACGCAATGATGCAAACAAATTTCGCCAAAAAACAAAAATTTTTTGGTGGGCCTTCACGGACTCGAACCGCGGACCAACCGGTTATGAGCCGGTCGCTCTAACCAACTGAGCTAAAGGCCCAACCTGCTTTCCGGCATTTTGCCATTGCAAGAGCCTTTTGCAAACAAGAAGTTTGCTGGTCGGGGTGGAGGGTCTCGAACCCCCGACCTCACGGTCCCAAACCGCGCGCTCTACCAACTGAGCCACACCCCGAAACGACACTTGCTTTGCCATTTTACATCAAACGCCATGAAAAGTCAAGAATTTTTGCAAACTTTTTCAAAAAATTGCCGAAACAAATACATTTTATGCGAAAAAGTCTTTTTAAGCAAAAATCACACAAAAACATCTCTGTCGGCATGATTTTTGATGAAATTCAAATATTTTTTCACGCTTGCAGCTGTAATTGGTGCAAAGTTGTGATATGCGCAGCAAACGTTAAAGCCATATCGCGTCAAAAGCTTGAGGCTGTGCACATGCCCAAAAAGTGTCAACCCACTCTTTGCGTGGTTTGAAGGTTTATGCGTCAAAAACACCCTCTCACCCAGCACGCTTTCGTCCAAATACATTCCTTTTTCCACAACGTCCAAAAAGCCAAGTTTAATGAGTTTTTCACGAAATTTTTTAAAGTTGTTGAAGTCATAATGCTCATAGTTCCCGCAAATCAAAATGATTTTTCCGTTCAGCCTTTTGACAAGTTCATAGTCGCCAAAGTCCCCCAAATGATAGACAACATCTTGCGGCCCGACTTTGTTGTTCCAACGCCTGATGATTTCTTCGTTCATTTCTTCGACCGATTTGAATGGCACTTCTTTGATTTTCACCTTTCTTTCTTGACCAAAATGTGTGTCAGAAATGAAAAAAGTTTGTGGCTTGAATCCGCCATCTTTGATCGAGTTTATGGAATTTAAAAAGTCTAGCCACACGAAAGAATTTTTTGGCAAGTCCAAAACTTCCAAAACATTTCTGTTTGCTGGCAATTTGACGGCGTTCTCTTTGTCCAAAAGTTTGGCATCAATTTCACGCACAGCAAATTTCTTTTGATGCAAAACATATGCGATTGGCGCAATGTCATATATCGACTTGATTTCTTTTTCTTTTTTTATGTAATCAAAACGGTCAAAGAGTGATTTCAAAAAATCGGTGACATTGTTTTTTGTTGAGTTCTCAAAAAATTCATATTTTGATGTCACAATTCCGCGTGCCAAATTAGAAGGCAAAACGGTGAGCCTTGCTTTGCTTTTCAAAACCTCATAAAACGCATCTTTGTCATCAACAAAATTGCTGTCAGAAAATTTGTCCAGCAAAATGTTCCCCGTCCCGAGCCAAACAATGTCCAAATTTTTTGCAATTTTTGGCTCAAGACGAATGGCCATTGCCACATTTGTAAGCGGCCCAAGGCAACAAACAACAAATTTTTCCTCACTTTTTGCGAGAGAAATAATTTTCTCAACTGCAGGATTTGTGCCGTCATATCCTTCCGACAAAAAGCCATCGCACCCCAAAAAAACTGACGGTTGTTTTCCATAAGCCGCACCAAACAAACGCAAAATGTGATTTGCTTCGTTTTTGCTGTCAATCAGCCCATCACGAATGGAAAGATTTGGCTTCGCGGCATCGCGAAATGGACAGATTGTGAATCCCAAAATATTCAATTTTTTTGCATTTGCCAAAGCGTAACAAATTGCAAATTGATCGTCAATTTCATTGCAAACATCAGTGTCAATCAAAACTTTAATTTTCTCGCTCATGCAAAAATTATATCACCAAAAGATTTGAAACTCAAAACAAAAAAGAGGGGTTTCACCCTTCCAATTTTTTGCGCAAATTCTCCAGAATTTTGTTTTCGAGGCGCGAGACCTGCACTTGCGAGACGCCCAGTCGCTCGGCGATTTCGCTTTGAGTTTTGTCATAAAAATATCTCATAAGAATGATTTTTTTGTCGCGCTCATCAAGTTTTTCAATCAGGTCTTTGAGCGCAAATTTGTCCACAAAATCTTCATTTTCCTGCCCGTCAAAGCGGTCGATGATAGTCAGCCCGTCCTCCTCGCCGTCGTCAAATGGCGTATAGAGTGACACCGGCATTTTGGCGCTGTCCATTGCCATCACCACGTCTTGCTCGCTGATTTTGAAGTGTTTTGCAATCTCCGCAATGGTCGCTTTTCGGCCGTTTTCCATGAAAAACGCATCAACAAATTTGTTGATTTTCAAATTTAGCCCTTTGATTGCTCTTGACACTTTCACGGCGCCGTCGTCGCGCATGAAGCGTTTGATTTCGCCGACCACCATTGGAACAACATAGGTGGAAAACTTGACATTGAATGAAACGTCAAAATTGTTGATCGCCTTCAAAAAGCCCATGCACCCAAGTTGAAAAAGGTCGTCATTTTCCACGCCTTTATCCTTAAACCAACGAATGACGCTTTTGATGAGTGGCGAATTTTCTTCCACGAGTTTTGTTTTTGCCGCCTCGTCGCCCGCCTGCGCTTTTTTGATAAGGTCAAGAGTTTCTTCTTGCCCCAGCATCAGCCCACCTTTGCGCTTTCATTTGCCATGATGCGCTTTGTCATTTTCACGCACGTGCCGAAAGAATTGGAAAGCACCTGCACATCGTCCATAAAACTTTCCATGACGGTGAAGCCCATGCCCGAGCGCTCTGCTGACGGCTTTGAGGTGTAAAACGGCTCACGCGCCTTTTCGATGTCCTTGATGCCCACGCCCTTGTCCGTGACGGTGATGGTGACCAGGTCGTCTTCAAGTTCACATCTCAAAATCACGTCGCCTTTGACCGCCGTTGGATAGGCATGCACAACACAGTTTGTCACCGCCTCACTGACGGCAGTTTTGATGTCCGTGATTTCGTCCACCGAAGGGTTCAGTTGCACGCAAAAAGACGCCACGCAAACGCGCGCAAAGCCCTCATTGACTGAAAGCGCCTTGAAGGTCACTTCCATAAAATTTGAATATTTCATAAAAACTCCTTTTTCTTTTTTTTGCCCTTGTCACCTATGATTTCTGTTCTTCTTGTCATCCCGACTCACACAATTTTTGGCATATAATTTTCAACTTATCGTGTCATCCTGAACGGAGTGAAGGATCTCCGCTGGCCAGGGACTTAGAAGCACAAGTTGCCTAAACAAACTTTTTGGCTGGCAGAGATTCTTCGCTTACGCTCAGAATGACACACTTTTTCTTTCGGCTCGACATGACTTTATTTTGTCATTCCGACCAAGCGAAGCGCGTGGAGGAATCTCCGCTGGCCAAGTAGTTGAATGATCAAAGCGTTTGGCTGGCAGAGATTCTTCGCTTACGCTCAGAATGACACACTTTTCTTCCGCTCGACATGACAACTCACACAATTTTTGGCATGATGTCATAAAGCCCTGTCATTTTGAAGATTTTTTCGGCGTGCGAAGAAGGGTTGGTGATGTAAATTGGAATATCCCTGTCCTTCATGCGCTTATATCGCCCAATCAAAACGCCGATTCCGGTGCTGTCCATAAAAGAAAGCTCGGAAAGGTCGATGATGATTTTCTTAAAATCCGGCTTGTCAAAGATTTCGTCAAGCGTGATTCTTGTGTAGGCGGCCGAGTGTTCGTCAAGTTCCCCGCAAAGAAGCACATAAAGCGCCCCGCCTGCAACGCGACTTTTGATTTGCATAGGCATTCTCCTTTTTCAAAAGAATAGCAAATCGCGCCCAAAACATCTCAAAAGAAAAAAGTCGCAAAATGCCCAATTTTGACGACATTTCGCGAAAAAATATACAAAAAAAATACACCCCAAAAAGAGTGTATTTTTTTCACGCAAATCTTATTATTTTTAAATTACTTATTTAAGTTCGATCGTCGCGCCAGCTTCTTTGAATTTTGCTTCAAATTCTTTTGCTTCAGCGGCAGCAACGTTTTCTTTCACCATTGCAGGTGCGCCATCAACGATTGCTTTTGCTTCAGAAAGTCCAAGACCAGTAACTTCTCTTACGACTTTGATGACAGCGATTTTGTTTGCTCCAACTTCTTTCAAGAAGATGTTGAATTCGCTCTTTTCTTCAGCAGCAGGAGCGGCAGCGGCAGCGCCAGCAGCAGGTGCAGCAGCAACTGCAACAGGAGCAGCAGCGCTTACGCCAAATTCTTCTTCCAAAGCTTTTACAAGTTCGGAAACTTCAACAATTGTCAATTTTTTGATTTCTTCAACAAGATTTTTGATATCAGCCATTTTCTTTTTCTCCTTATTTTTTTGTTTTTGTTTAGATTTTTGTGGACGTCCCCGTCCAAGAAGATTTTGTGGCACTTCTTTTGCCAAAAATGTGTTCAGCCCGAAGGCTTCAAGCAACTTTCAAACTCACTTTGTTGCGATTGCGTTCAAAGCGACAGCCAAGCCTCTTGCCGGAGCGGACAGCACTCTGCACAAACTTGCAGCAGTGTTGTTGAGCGTTCCCAAAAGTTTTGCAATAAGTTCTTCTTTTGAAGGAAGTTTTGAAAGGGCCTCAATTTCATGAGCGTCCACACAAACTCCGTTCAAAATGCCAAACTTGATTGTCATTTTCTTGGTGTCATTGACGGCATCTGCGACGATTTTTGCTGGAGCAACTTCGTCAGCATATCCAAGAGCAACAGCGGTTGTGCCTTCCAAGTAATTTGCCGGGCAATCAATTCCAAGTTCAGAAAGTGCTTTCAACATCAAGCGGTTTTTGTAAACTTTATAGTCGCAGCCAGCGGCACGGAACTTTTTGCGAAGCGCGGTGTCCTCAGCTACAGTCAAGCCACGATAGTCCACAAAAGCGATGGTTTTTGCCTTAGAAAATTTTTCTTTAATTTCTTCGACAACCTGTTTTTTTGCTTCAAAATTAGCACTCAACTTTTTTGCCTCCTTTTATAATAAGATTGCGTTCATCAAAAAATCTCTGCAACCGGAAAAGCCACAGAGATTGAAAAAACAAAACTCTCAAACTTTTCCTCGGCAAGCACACATCCAGTGTTTACGCTTTCGCACTTGCGGTCTTTGGAAGATTTTTGACTGTGCCATTATATCACACAAAAAAAGCTCATGTCAACAGTTTTTCAGCATTTTTTCAAAAATTTTTCGCTTTTTGTTGGTCTTTGTCTGTTTGGCATAGAAAAAGATGGCGTTTTTGCCATCTTCAAAAAGTTTAATCAACAAGATCACTCCAAGCGTCATAGATTTTGCTTGTGTCGGCCTTGACGGTCACGCAAACAATGTGGCGAACTGGCCCGGACGTTTCAGCGTATGTGGCGTCCAAGAAAATTTTTGTGTCTTTCAACCCCGAGTCTTTGCTGACAACAACATAAGCATCAAAAAATCTCAATTCCTTGTCTTTCCATTCTGCGCCACTCCATCTAGACTCATATTTTCCGCCATTTTGTTTTGTGATCACCTGTTTTTCTTTGAAACGAAGTCTGGCCAAATAGTTCCCCTGACCAGCATATTGTTCTCCTTTCAAAGTGGAGTAAATTTGGTTGGTGACGGTCAAATCGTGATAGGTCTTTTCGTCAATTTCATAGTAATTCAAACTTGAACTGAAAATTGCAGACAAAACAGATTGTTCAAACGACTGATTGAACACTTTGCTGAAAGCTTTAAATTGCTTTTCATCTTCCTCTTCTGTGCTTTCCAAAGTCGAAGTTGAAACTGCGCCATAAAGCGTAACGTTCATGATCTCCCCATCTTTCAAGCACCTTGGTTTAAGGCTGATTGGCACTGCCGCCAAAACAATCACGCACAAAGCCAACGCCATTGCAACACAAAGCCCCGCCAAAGTTGCCATTCTTTTTGTTTTTTTGCGTTTCAAAAGTCTTTCGGTCTCAATGTGCGCATAAAGTTCCTCTTCGGTCAAATTCTCTTGAGGTTTTTCTTCAGCCACTTTTTGCTTGCGAGCCTTTGTTTTCTCTTTCTTTTGACCTTTTTCTTTGCGCTTTGGCGAGTTTTCTTTCGCTTTTGGCTGCTCATCAGCCTCTTGCTCGCCCTCTTGTTTTTCCTCAACCACTTCCGCAGGTTTCTCGCTTTGTTCTGGCTTAGCCTCCTGCTCTTGAAGGGTGTCAGTGCTTTCAACAATGTCGGCTTGCTCTTGTTGTTCCTTTTCTTCTTCCATCAGTTTTCTTCGTTATCCTTTTTTGTATCTTTTTTTGCTTTCACAGGTTTTGGCGTTCGAGAAGCCGTTTTTGGCTCTTCTTTTTTCGCGCTGGTCGAGGTCTTCTTGGCCTTTTCTTTTGGCTTGTCGCCCTCTTTTTTTGCGCTGCTGCCAGAAGATTTCTTTGGCTTTGAAGCAGTTTCTGTTTTTTCAACTTTTTCTTCTTTCTTTGCGTTGCCTTCAAGTTCTTCATTGAGCGCTTTCTCAAATTCGGCATATTCTTTTTTCAGCGCGGCAAGTTCACTTTCGGTGATGATGCCCATTTTCACAAAGTTTTCACCGTCGGCAATTTTTTTGCGGAAACTTTCAAGTTTGTCACGCGCCTCTTTCTGTTCACGAAGTTTTTGCTCTTTCTCTTTTTGCTTTTTCTCGCGCTCTTCCATGATGCGCACAATTTCTTCCGTCTTTTTGCCGGCAAGAATCATGTCAACTTCTTCTTTATATATTGTTTCGCGTGCAAGAAGAAGTTTTGCAAGCTCGTGCAAAAGGTCGATGTTTTCGGTCAAAACATCTTTGGCGCGTTTATAGTTTTGCGCCAAAATGGTTTGAATTTCTTCGTCTGCCATTGCGGCAAGTTTCTCAGAAAAGTCGTTTTTTGTCTGATAGTCGCGCCCAATGAACACCATATCCGACGTGCCAAGTGACATAAAGCCAATCTTTTTGCTCATGCCCCAATCATACACCATTGCGTGCGCAATTTTTGTGGCGTGCTGAATGTCGCTGGACGCCCCCGTTGTGATGTCTTTGAAGATGATTTCTTCGGCCACGCGTCCGCCCATGCTCATGGCGATGGTGTCGTTTGCCTTGTTGAAACTCATCATAAGGTCATCAGTCTCCGGACGCTGCATGGTGTATCCGCCCGCATGTCCACGCGGAATGATGGAAACTTCTTGCACGTCGTCACAGTTTTTCAGTTTCTTTGCAACAAGCGCGTGCCCAGCTTCGTGATAAGCGGTCAATTTTCTTTCTTTTTCGGTCATCACGCGGCTCTTCTTTTGCGGGCCCATGATCACTTTGTTGATACCTTCGGTGATGTCCTCCATGATGATTTTCGGTCGATTTGCCCTCGCCGCCAAAATGGCGGCCTCGTTGAGCATGTTTTCAATGTCTGCGCCGGTGAAGCCCGTTGTGATGCGCGCCAAAACGCCAAAGTCCACGCTTTCGTCAATCGGCTTGTTGCGAGCATGAATTCTCAAAATGCCCTCTCTTCCGCGAACGTCAGGCACGTGAACATAGATTTGCCTGTCAAAGCGGCCTGGCCTCATAAGCGCCGGGTCCAAAACATCGCTTCGGTTTGTTGCCGCAAGCACAATGATTCCCTCATTCGGCTCAAAGCCGTCCATTTCCACAAGAAGTTGGTTGAGGGTTTGCTCGCGCTCATCGTTTCCGCCGCCAAGCCCCGCCCCACGTTGTCTGCCAACGGCATCAATTTCGTCGATGAACACAATGCAAGGTTTTGTTTTCTTTGCTTGGTCAAAAAGGTCTCTCACGCGAGATGCGCCCACGCCCACAAACATTTCCACAAAGTCCGAGCCGCTGATTGAGATGAACGGCACTTTGCTTTCGCCAGCCACCGCTCTTGCAAGCAGGGTTTTTCCCGTCCCCGGTTGCCCAACAAGCAAAACGCCTTTTGGAATGCGCGCGCCAAGGTCGGTGAACTTCTTTGGATTTTTCAAAAATTCAACAATTTCTTGAAGTTCAGCTTTTTCTTCATCCATGCCTGCGATGTCAGAAAATTTGACTTTGGTCATTTGATATGATTTGACTTTGGTCTTTCCAAAGCTCATTGCCCCTCTGTTTGCGCCGGCAATCATGCGATAGAACAAAAAGATGACAAAAATCGCAAAGCCAACATAGAGAATCGGCATGATGATGTTCCAAACATTCACGCCCGCCGGCATTTCGTCCCAAGCAATGCGACCTTGACACATTGCTTCAAGCTGTTCAAGTCTGGCTGCAGAAGTGTAGTCAAAATAGAAATCAGAATAGCTTGGCATTTGATTTGGCTGAATGCCCTTGCCGTTTTCTCTTTCAACGGCAACATATCCTTTTCCGTCCCTGAAAACGACATATGTCGGCTTGTATGCCACACCGTCTTCGTCCAAAAGCGTGCCAGAAAGCAAATGGTCAACCTGATATGACTTCAGTTCTTGGCCATTGTCGCCAAAATCGATGAAAAGAAGTGAAAACAAAATCACAACAACAAGCAAGATGACAACATATCCAATTTTGAAACCGCCCTGTTTTTTTTCGTTCATAGTGTCTCCTTAAAAAACTTTACGAGCCAAATTCCCGCATAATATATGATATTGTATCACAAAAGAAAAATAAAAACAACAAAACAAGAAAGAAAAAAGAAAATTTTTCAGAGCGAAGAACACTTTTTGAAGAATTTTGTCGCCTAGTCCAAGTCGAAATTAGACAAATCGAAAACGGGATCGTCAAAAAATTCTACGAGCGAAATTTTAAGGCCATTGGTGATTGTATGCACACCTACACAACATTTTTGAAGATAGTTTTTAAAATTGCTATGTAGGCAAAAATACATAGAGGTGAAAAAATGACAATAAACGATGCTGTTGCAAAAAGAATTTCAAAACTGTTGAAAGAAAAGCAGATAAAACAATACAATCTCGAACAAAATTCGGGAATTGCGCATGGCTCAATGGCTTGCATCATGAATGGAAGAAACAAAACTGTCACTTTGACGACAATCTATCTGCTCGCAAATGGCTTCAATATGACAATCCAAGAATTTTTAGATGATCCCGTGTTTGACAAATCAAATTTCAACTTTGAAAAATATGTTTAAAAATTTCCCGCATTTTTGCGCGTTTTTTGCGTTTTTTATTTTGCATAGATTCGCACAGAGACTTTGAAAACAATGTGGCTTAAATAGTTTTCTTGATCTTCCAGGCTGTCCAAAAAATTGTGGAAAGCTTTTTTGTTGTCGTTGTGCAAAATGGTGTAAAAATCAGCCATGTCAATTTGATGCTCGCGCATAAGATTTATGCCGTCCGCCATGGAAGTCTTCACTTTCTTCTCAATTGCTTTTTCTGCCGCTGGCGTAATGACAAAAAGTTCCACATTCTCTTGCAAAATGTCATGATTTTGCTCCACTTCGCTCAGCCTAAGTGTCAAACTTGTGTCAATATGCACAATCGGAATGCCGTTTTGATATGAAATTTTGTAGTTTATCGTCTTTCCAAAAATTTCAAACGTCAAATTTGCATCGTCAAAATGTTCGTCAGAAAAATTCTCGATGACAATCGAGCCGTTGCCAAAATCGCCCAGCACAAAATTGACCCGTTTCATGTCTCGCTCGCCAAGTTTTGTCACAAGGTCCTCTTTTTTGAAAACATAGACATGGCACTGAGTGATTGCCTCCTCGGTCGAGCCCTGACTTTCGCCGCTTGCGCCGCCCCCGCCTTGTCCGCTGTCACTTGCCGCCGTTGGCGAAGTTTGTTCTTCTTTTCCTTTTGCAGAAAGGCACGCCATAAGCCCAACTTTTGTCGGCCCAAAAGTGCCCTTGAAAAACGTCTCCAAACTGCTTTCGGTGGAATAAATATAGTCGCTATTGAACATGATGTGCTCAGCCACCTTGATTGAACTTTCATTGTCAAGTTTTTGTGCCGTTTCCAAAAATTCTTTTGCCGTTTTGTCAGTTGCGACCACTTTTGTGCTGGAAGAAATTTGAATGTTCCTGCTCAAATAGTCCAAAATTTTGAAAAGTCCGCTTTCCGCAAGTTCGTGATTTATGACAATGATCTTCAAGTGCGAAAGCCCAATTTCGCGCCCGATGTTCAGCGCCGCCAAATCGATGGCCTCACTGATGCTTTTTCCAATGCCATTCACGACCTTATATTTTTCCGTGAAAGATTGCTGAGCGACGGGAATGAACGTGAGGAGCGAAACTTCATAAAGGTCTTTCAAACTTTCGTTGTCCGGCATGGAGAGGTTGTCGCTTTGGGTTGTGTCCGGCGCAAGGGCCTCGTCCTCAGCCTTGTCAATTCCAATTGCCGTGACCACAGCATATTGATTGATCTCGGCGGGCTTGCCAAGCGATGCAAAGCCATAGAACAAAATCATGATTGCAAAAACAAGAAACATTGGGGTTTTGAAAAATTGATTTGAAAAATATTTCATTGCTCCACCTCCTTTGCCTTAAAATTGATTTTTTGTGCAAAAAAGGCGGTTTTTTGAGGTTTTTTTAATATTTTTTGTTTTTCAAATTTTTCAAAATTTAAAGATTTCTCCTCTTTTTTTTGCAAATTTTCAGCATCTTTTTCTTGCTTTTGTTTGTTTTTTGCTCGATTTTTAAAAGAAAAGTCGAATTTTTCATGAATTTGAGGCATTTTTTGAGCAAATTTTTTGCTGTCTTTCAAAATTAAATTTTCTTTTTGTTGCAAATTTGCCGCATTTTTGCGCATTTTTTGATTTTTTTTTGATTGAAAGTCGTTTCGAAAGGCTTTTGTTTCGTTTGTCTTTTTTTCCTTCCAAAACAGCAAAATGGCAACAAAAATTGGCAAAATGAAATATGGAAAAATCAGCGCGAAGGGTAAAATTTTTTCGCCAAAAACGACCGCCGTTTCTAGATTTATGATAAAGAAATTCACAACAATAACAAACGCAAAAACGAAGGTTATGACTGAAAAAATTTTGTCAATTTTTGAAAAAACACCCTCAAAAGCAAACATGAACGCCTTAAGATATATTGCGAGATGAAAATAAGCCAGCATGATGATTGCGACCATGGCGATGATGTCAATTCGTCCCAGCCCGCCAAATTCTTTGATGAAACTGACAATTTCAAAAATGGCATATGGGTGCATGAAAGATGTGTAAGTGAAAGAAAGCATAAACACAAGCGCAACGGCAATCACAATGATTGACGAGAGCGCAAAGAATGTGTATGGAATTGCCCACTGCCCCTTTTTGATCTCCACCCTGTCCATGATGAGAAACAGAAAAATCATGTCACCAAACGGAGAGATGTGCTCCGCGCCCGTTTTGATGATTTCAAGAAACGGCGTTTGAAACCAAATTACGCGGCTGTTTATGCCAAACACGCCAACAATCAAACAAAAGATCAAAATTGTCAGCACAATTGGAAAGAAAATTTGCATTGTTCGTCCCAAAACGCGAAGCCCACAAATTGCGAGATGACAAATGACCGGCAAAAAACAAAACAGAATCAAGACATTGCTCGTGTCTTTGTATATCAAATTTCGAAAGAAGATGTATGTGACATTATAAAGCAGCACGGCTTTTGAAAGAAAAAAAATCATGAATGCAACATAAAAAATCACGCGCACCGTTTTGCCAAAATGATTTTGCAAAATTTGATCAAATCTCTCAGCCGGAAACTTTTCTTTCAGTTTTTGAAACAAGAAAAGCACGCCAAGTTCGAGCGCAAAAAAGAAAAACAACAAAAAGAGCGACTCTATGTTTGCCTTCTCAAACAAAAGCGACGGCAAAACAAGAATTTTGTTCGCCAGCATAAGCACAAAAATTAAAATGCCCATTTGCCAAGCGTTGATGGTCCTGTCAAGCACCTTCATTTTTTCACCTCGCTTTGAATCTTTTTGTTTTCAGCGCCCTCTCCAGCCTTGGTTTCGGCTTGATTCTCTTCTTCGCTTTCGCCGCTTTGTTGGGTTTGAGAATTTTCATCTTTTTGAAGTGAAATTCGAACTTTGTTCTCATTCTTGAAACTTTTTGGCCTGGTCCGCATTTGTTTGAGCGGAACTTTCAGCAGCGCATCTTTGTTGTCGCTCAAAATGAAAGGTGAAAATGGCGCAAGATATGGCGCGCCAAAGTTTTCGATGCTGTTGGCATAGGCGAGAAAATAAATCATGCCGCCAATCATTCCCAAAAGCCCCAAAGACGCGCCTATGAGCAGAAAAATATATTGCAAAACGGTGATTTGGGACGATTGCTCCGGAATTGTGTAGAGCGCAATTTT
>CANQWP010000014.1 GCA_947627585.1 uncultured Clostridia bacterium | reverse complement strand
CACTGATAAACAAAACCAAAAATGCAAAAAAATAACAAAAAAACGGCGCTTTTTGCCGTGTTTTTTTGAATTTTATTTCTTCGGCGCGTAGATGTAACGCTTGCAATGCTCGCAAGTGATGACGCCCGTTTCTTTCAAGTGTGAAAGCGCAACTTTCGGCTGCTCCATGCGGCAAAAGCCACAATATGCGCCCATTTCAAGTTCGACAAATACCGGAAAAATTCCGTCTTGGCGCTTTTTGCGATATTTTTCCATCGTTTCGCTGTCAACATCTTTTTCCAAAACTTTCAAGTCTTTTTCAATTTTTGCTTTTTCTGGCAGCAAACTTTGTTCTTCTTCTTCAAATTTCTTTTTGCAAAGACCGATTTTTGCGTTGGAATCGTTGACCGCGCTGACCGTTTTGATGCGCTCGCTTGTCACGCTTGAAATGCCGTCATCGAGCTCTTTGAACATCTTTTGCAAAATCTTCAAGTTGTGCTCAATTTTTTCTTTGATGGCTTGCGTGCGTTCAATTTCTTCAATGCTCATGCTTGAAACATCTTTCGCCAAAATTTCTTTCAGTTTCTTTTCGGTCATGTCAAAATTTTTCTTGATGTTCTCAAAGTCTTTAAGAAATTTTTGCCCACGCACTTCTTGGTCGCGATAGTCCGCCGTTGCCTTTTTCTTTGTGTTTTGAAGTTCCGCTTCCTTGGCTTTATACGGACTTTTTTTGAGCCGGTTTTCAATGTCCACAAGTCCTTTGTCCGCTTTTTGGTATTTCAAAATGTTTTCAATGTTCATGTTTTTCTCCTGATTTTTAATTTAATTTGAAGCACTCTCAGATCTCAAACTTTCTCACCAATCAACAAAATCGGTCAAGCGTTTGCTGCGATTTGGGTGCTTGAGTTTTCGAAGGGCCTTGGCCTCAATTTGACGAATGCGCTCTCTGGTGACGGAAAATTCCTTTCCCACTTCCTCCAAAGTTTTTTGTCTGCCGTCCATAAGGCCATATCGCTGGCGAATGACCTCTTGTTCGCGCGGCGTGAGCGTGTCGATGACCGCCAAAAGCTGCTCGCGCAAAAGGCTCTGGGTGGCGCTATCAATTGGCGACTTGGCGCTTTCGTCCACAATGACATCCGCCATTTTGCCGTCGTCCTCTTCGCCCATTGGCGTCTCAAGCGAAATTGGGTCTTGGGCGGTGCGCTGAATTTCAATCACTTTCTGCACCGAAAGGCCCATTTCTTCCGCAATTTCCTCGATGGTCGGCTCGCGCCCAAGTTTTTGCATGAGCGAGCGCGTCACCTTGACATATTTGTTGATGGTCTCCACCATGTGAACAGGAATTCGAATGGTGCGCGATTGGTCAGCCATGGCCCGCGTGATGGCCTGCCTGATCGACCATGTCGCATATGTGGAAAACTTGAAGCCTTTTGTGTAGTCAAACTTGTCCACTGCGCGCAAAAGGCCCATGTTGCCCTCTTGAATGAGGTCAAGAAAGCTCATTGACGTTTTGCCGACATATCTTTTTGCCACGCTGACCACAAGACGCAAGTTGGCCTCGCAAAGCACCGATTTGGCATATTGATCGCCCGCCATTGCGCGCTTTGCATATTCTCTTTCTTCGTCCCCCGAAAGAAGAGGAACTTTTCCGATGTCTTTCAAATACATCTTCACAGGGTCGTCAAAGCTGACTGACATCACAATGTCCGAAAAACTTTCGTCCGACATGTCTTCATCTTTGGATTTGATGACTTTCACTTTTCTTTTTCGAAGCTTCTCCAAAAACTGCTCGATGCCCTTGGCGTTTTCGCCAACTTTGACGAGTGAAATCCAAACATCTTCTTCGTTGATTGAACCTTTTTTCATTGCAAGAGTTTGCAATTTCTCATAGACCAACTTGATTTTGTCTTGATTTTCTTTATCTTCTGCCATAAAATTCCTCCAAATTCTTGTTCTTTAATGAAATCGCAAGCCTTCCAAGCGCGCGCGCAATCTCGGCACGCTTGTCCAAATCTTCGCAAACCTTATATTCTTCACTGAGTTTTGCTTGCATCTTTTTAAGTTTGTTTTCCGCCACTTTCCATAAACATTCTTTGAAATATTTTTCCTCATCTACTTGAAAGGCTGCAAAATTGAAGTTGACAAGTTCCATCAAAAACGGGTCGTCGCTCGCACCCTCAAGGTCAAAAATTGACGAAAGTGGCATATTTTGATTGATTATGTCCAAATATGAAGAAAACTCTTCCAAAAGTTTTGAATAATCGATTTTTTTGTCAACGAAGTCTTTTTTGTGCAAAAGTGCTGCCAAAATGAATTTGCTTGCCTTGTCGCCGCCGCTTTCTGTCGGCACTGTCGGCATTTTTGGCATGGTGACCTTTGTTTCCACAATGCTCCCGTTGACGTTTCTTCTCAAAACGTCCAGCGGGACTTTTGAAATGTCTCGCACTTTTTCAAGATATGGCTCAAAAAGTGTTTCGTCGCCAAGTTTTTTGATTTCTGCCAAAATCGCTTTGACAAATGCGTTTTTTTCTTCCGCTTTTGAAAGATCAAACTGATTTTGATAGTGCTCGATCAAAAAGTCCATATATGGCAGCGCCTGGTCAATCATTTCTTGCAGTTTTTCTTTTCCCAAATTTTGCAAAACTTCGTCGGGGTCTTTTCCGCCCGAAAGTTGAACAACTTTCAAGTTGACGTCCTCATTTCGAAACATCTCAATTGCGCGCAAGGTCGCCTTTGTGCCAGCGCCGTCGTTGTCAAAGCAAAGAAAGATGTTTGAGTTATATCTTTTCAGCTCTCGCACATGGTCTTTTGTCAGCGCCGTACCCATGCAAGCCACAGTGCTTTTGAAGCCCGCCTTGTGCATGGCAATCACGTCCATTTGGCCTTCGACCAAAATGATTTTGTCCAAAAGTTGTTGCTGTTTTTGGCTTTTGAGAATGTTGATTCCAAACACAACTCTGCCTTTTTGAAAAACAATCGTCTCGGCGGTGTTTTTATATTTTGCAAAGTCCGTTTTTTCAAGCGCACGTGCGCTGAAGCCGATGCACTCGCCAAAAGAATTGAAAATTGGAAACACCAGCCTTTCGGCCACGAAGTCATATAGCCTTCCATCTTTTTTGCCAGCAATTCCGGCAGAGAGAAGTTCGTTTTCGGTGAAGCCTTTGCCCAAAAGATAGGTCACAATGTCCGTCCAATCTTTGGAATAGCCAATTTTGAAATCTTCAAGTTCCCTTCGCGTGAACTTGCGCAGTTTCACATAGTCTTGCGCTTTTTTTGCATCGGGACTGTAAAGATTTTCCATATAGTGCTTGTATGCAAAGTCAAGCGCGCTCAAAACTCGGTCGCGCAGTTGTTGTTTTTTCTTGCGCTCATCGCTGTTTTCCAAACTTGGAACTTCCATTCCGGCGCGCTCTGCCAAAAACTTGACCGCGTCCATGAACTCCAAATTTTCCATTTTCTCGACAAACTTGATGACATCGCCGGTCTCTTTGCAGCCAAAGCAATAATAAATTCCATCTTCTTCCGAAATGGAAAAGGACGGGGTTTTTTCACTGTGAAACGGACAACATGCCCAAAAGCGACTTCCTTTTTGTTCCAAGCGAACATAGTTTGACGCAATGTCCACCAAACTGTTTTTGCGCTTGAGTTCACTCAAAAAGTCGCCGCCAAAGCCTTTGTTTTGCAATATGCGCTCCAAAATTTGTGTTTAACATCCCTAATATACCACAAAACTCGGAAAATTCCTTGCAATTTGACAAAAAAATTATTTAATTATTACTATAATTTCTTCTATTTGACAAAAAAGGCAATTTTTTGAAAATTGCCAATTTGAACTATTCTTTCTTTTCGTCGTCATCTTTTCCGGTGTGATATCTGATTTTCAAGTTTACTTTTTGCACGCGCCTGCCGTCCATTGCCGTCACCGTGAAAATCATGTCAATTACATTTTGTGTCAAGTTGCCCTCGTCGTCCAAAATTTCGTCAATTGTGTTATAGACATATTCATTATGAAGCTCCGGAATATCTTTTGAAAGCTCAAACAAAAAGGAGTTGACTGTTTGATATGGATTTTCTGGAAGTGTTTCAATTTCAAGGCGGTCAAAAAGGTCCTCCACAGTGATTTCCGCATCAACGCTATATTCATCGTCGCCAATTTGCTCAATCTTTGGCTCAATTTCTCCGACGTCACTCTCGTCAAAAATCTCCCCAAAAACGGTCTCTGTGCAATCTTCAATCGTGACAATGCCCGAAACGCCGCCATGTTCATCAAGCACAACTGCCAAATGTTTCTTCGCTTTTTGCATCTCTTTGACAAGCATGTCAACGCTTGTGTTTTCGGCGGTGAAAAGTGGCTCGGTCATGATTTTTGAAAGTTCCAGCGACCCGCCCTTGATTTTGGCCGAAAGATAGTCCTTGAAATGCAAAATGCCCACTACATTGTCGGTGCTGTCCTCAAAGACCGGCATTCGGCTGTATTGATGTTCCAGAAAAGTCTTCTCAACTTCCTCTTCCGTGGCGTTGATGTCCAAAAACACCACGTCCACGCGGTGCGTCATGATGTCGTCCGCAGTGGCCTCTTTCATTTTGAACGTGCCTTGCAAAAGGTCTACCTCATCTTTTTCCAAAACACCCTCTTCTTCCATTGTGTCGATGATGCTTTCAAGTTCATCTTCAGTGAAAGTGGCATTTTCGCGCTCACTCTCTTGCTTTTTGGTGAAAAGTTTTTGAAGACCATAGAAACAAATGACAACAGGATAGAGAATTTTCATCAAAACAAACAGCACAAAAGATAGATGACATGCCGTTTTTTCAGGATTTGCTTTTGCAATGCCTTTTGGCAAAATTTCGCCAGAAATCAAGATGACAATTGTCATGACAACGGTGTTTAGCACATTTTGAAGTGTCGCACTCTCCAAAAGTTGCGCAAAAATAAATGCGCAAAGTGTGGTGGCCAAAATGTTGACAATGTTGTTCCCGACAAGAATTGTTGTGAGTGCGCGGTCAGAATGCTCGGACACATAAAGCGCCTTTCTTGCGCCCTTCACCTTGTTTTCTGCCATTGTGCGAATTCGAATGAGGTTCATTGACGAAAACGCGGTCTCGCTCGCTGAGAAAAACGCCGAACAAAACAAAAGAAAAACAATGACGCCAATCAAAATTCCGTGAGTGGCATTGAAACCAGTTGTCAGCATCATACAGGGGTGCATAAAAACTCCTTAAAATTTCAAAATCAATTATGCTTCATTATATCACATTCTCATGCTTTTTGTCTATATTTTTTATATTATTTTCAATTTAATCTTGACAAAAAGGCACTTTTTGTGATAATGTATGAAAAATTTAAGCAAAAATTCAAACTTTTGAAAAGGAGTGAAAATGCAACAAGCGCCCAAACTTTTTGAAATTGAACAACTTATTGCACTCTACATGGTCAACTCGCGTGTGACAAAAGTTGCCATTAAAGAACTTTACAATTTCTATGACTATATATCAACAAAACTATACGAACATGATTATTCACTTCCACAAAGCAAGCGCTTGAACAGCGCGTTTATATTCAGCGATTTTCATTTGAGGCAACTGAACAAAAAAAGTTCTTGCCCTTTCTGTATTTCTGCAAAAAATGCAAACAACGACAAAATGATTTCATGCAACAACCATGGAAGACCTGAAACAGTGCTCAAAGAGCTTGAAGAAAATGTGCTTGCTGTCGGTTTTTCGCAAAATGCTGAATTTATGAATTTAGCCAATGGTTTTGCACAGCAATATATGAAAGAAAAACAAATCGTAAAAGAAAAAGAGACAAAATTAACTCCCGAACAAAATGCACAAAGGTGGTGGGACTATTTTGGAAGATAAATGTTTGACATGTCCAAGAAAGTGCAATGTTAACCGACAATATGTTCATGGTTTTTGCAATGAAAATGAACAAATTTCGATTGCAAAAGTGATTGAACATTTCCCGTGGGAAGAGCCCTGCTTTTCGGATGAGCGTGGCGTTCTTGCCATCTTTTTTTCTGGTTGCAATTTGAAGTGTGACTATTGTCAAAATCACGAAATTTCACGTGGCGGAGTCGGAAAAACATACAGTATTGACGAATTTGTCAAGCTTGTTGAAGAAAAACAAACCTCCCACTGTGCGATTGACCTCATTACACCCACTCATTTTTCGAGCGCTCTTTGTTTGGCGTTTGAAAAGATCAAAAAAACTGTTCCAATCATTTGGAACACAAACGCATATGAAACAACCCAAAACATTGCGCACGTATCAAAATTTGTGGACATTTTTTTGCCAGATTTCAAATATGCCTCAGATGAACTCGGGCAAAAATTTTCTTCTTGCAAGGATTATTTTTCTTTTGCGCTTCCTGCCATCAAAGAAATGTGCGCGCAAAAGCGTGACCTTTTTGTCGATTGTCAAAATGTGACAAAAGACACCTCGTCACAAGACAACTTGGACACAACTCGTTCGAACTTTGCCACGAAACAAAACATGAAGCAAGGTGTTGTCATAAGGCATCTTGTTCTGCCCGGCCATGTGGAAAACTCCTTGAAAGTTTTGGACGAGATTTCAAAAAACTTTCCTGGTCGCATGATCAGCATCATGAGCCAATTCACCCCAAACGGCAAAAGCACCCTAAACAGAAAAATCACCCCACTGGAATATAAATTAGTTCTTTCTCACATGGAAAAACTCGGCCTCGAGAAAGGCTTTGTGCAAAGTTTTGAAAGTGCAGACAATTGTTTTGTGCCAAATTTTTCATAAAAATATTTTTTGTTTGAAAAAAATTTGACATATTTTGTCAAAAAAACTATCATAAATAAAACAAGTGGAGGTGTTCTATGTCCAAAACCACAAGAAGATATTTGCTTTATGGTCTCATGTTTTGCCTTTCAGCCGTGCTTTTTGTGCTTCTATATTATTTTAATGTCATCAAAAATCTCAATTTAACCCTCACCACTGTATATGTTGGCTATTTTGTAGGGCTTGCACTGCTGTTTAATTGTGCTTACTGCAAAAAGAATTTGCATAACGCTTCAGCTTGGGTAAACGGACTTTGTGGCGGAGCGTTCTTGATTGCGGCCATTGTTCTGCTTGTGATTGGCTTGACAAACGGTCAAATTCAATTTTAACATGAAAAGTTATTAAATCAGCAACAAAAAAGACCTGAAATTTTCAGGTCCTTTTTCTTATAAATTCAGATTTTTGATTTCCTTCAAAAGGTTCTCAAGTTTGGCGTTGATTTCGGCAATCTTAGCCTCAGAATTTTCTTGTGAAATGACCTCTTGAGCTTCCTTTTGCAAGTTCTCAATTTCCTTGATGAGGGCGTCTCTTCTTGCAGACTTATCATCAACAGTGTTGGAATTGATGTCGTTCATCACGTTTTCAATGTCCTTATTCAAAGAAGAGCGCAGTTCGTTGAGCCTTTCTTCTTCTTCGGAAATCTTTTTGTTTATTTCTTGAATTTTGTCAGGACGTTTTCTTGGACGGCCTCGCTTGTTTTTTGGGGCATTGTTTGGAGTGGCCGTTGTTTTTCTTGGTCTCCCAGCCTTTCTCTTTGGCTCTTCAACAGTTTCTTCTGCTTTTGGGGTTTTTCTTGGTCGGCCTCTTTTTGCTGTTGTGGCTTTTTGTGGCCTTCCTGCTTTTTTCTTTGACTCTGTTTCAACTTTTGCCTCTTGGGCTGGAGCTGTTTTTCTTGGACGACCACGTTTTTTTGTTGGCGCTTTTTCTGCAGTGACTTTTCTTGGACGTCCTCTCTTCTTCGACTTTGCCTCTTCTTTCGGCTCGACCTTTTCTTCCTCTTGTTCTTCCACTTGGAAAGTTTCAGTTTGTTCTTCGCTTAAAGGCTCTTCTTCATTTTGTTGAGGCTCTTGTTCTTTGTCGGATTCTTTTTGATCTTCTTTCTTTTCTTCCGCCTCAGGAGCTTTTCTGCCTTCAAACAAATCTGCTTTTTGGGTGTTGTTGATCACGTCAATGTTGTCATCGACGCCTTCAATCACCTTCTCGGCAACATCATAGACGTCTCCGCGCATCGACACGTCGGTCATAAAATCAAAATCGTCAAAATCATCAAAATTTACAACTTGCTTTTCTTTTGGTTCTTCTTGTTTTTCAGCTTTTGAAATCAATTGACCATCTTGAGTGTAAACATTGCCGGCAGTGTCGTGATAGTTTCCGTCTTTGTCATAGAATGTCCCGTCGGCATAAACGTAATTACCATTTTCGTCATAGGAGCCTTTTTCTTCTTCGGCGTCTTCGTTTTCTGGCTTGTTTTTCAGTTTGATTTCAAGTTGAGTGATATATTCTTTGTCTTGCTCCGACTCGTTTTTCATTGCGTCAAGCCTGTCTTTGAAGGTCGTTTCAACAACTTTCTCGGCACTTTGGCAGAACTTGTTGAAGAATGTTTGATATTCGCTGAGCATTGCAAATTCCACGTCTTTCTTGTTGCCATCAAGCTCGGCATTGAGTTTTGCAATTTCTTCTTCGCCTTCACTCTTTTCGAGCAAATATCTTGTTCTTTGTTGTTCAAACTCTTGCTCAAGTTGCTCTTGTTTGCCAATTTCCTGAGTTTGTTGTTTGCGATAATAGTTGCTTTCGATTCTGTTTGTTGTTTCTTCTTGCATTTGACGCAGACGTTCAATGTTTTCTTTTGATGTTTGAATTTTTGTTTGATAGTCTTTTTGAACAGCGTCAAAGTTCTTTCTGCGAGTGTCCAATTCTCCTTCAAGCTGTGAAATTTTCAAAAGTACTTTTTCTTTCTTTTTCAAGAATGTCTCGCATTCTTTCATGGCGCGATCCAAAACCATTGAGCCATCAACCCCTGTTGAAGAAAAGTCATATTCTTCATGGTTGACGCTTTCGTCACGTGCCTTGTTGAACTCTTCTTTTTCCTTTCGCGCTTTGAAATCCAAAAATTCACGCAAAACAGGCTGGCCTTTTTCGATTTCCTGTGGAGTGAAAAGAATTTGATAGTCAATATATGACGGAAGATCAACGCATGCATTGTCCATAAAGCGTCCGAAGAGCGCGCAGTTTTGATATAACGAATTGAGAATTGCGTTTTTCCTTGCGCGCAAATATGCCACAAAAGCCACGGCAATCATCATGACCAAAATTGGAACAAGCAAGGCGATGATGACCGGCTGAGACATCAACATTTGAGACCCCGTTCCTGCATTTGCAACAAACAAGAACATTGCAACAACAAAAGCCCAAACTGTCGAAAAGAGCGAAAGGTTTTTGATGTTTGAGTTATATGAGCTGGTCTTCAAAGGTTTTTCGACAAGGTTTTCGATGGAAAGATATGAAGACGGAGGCCCTTCGCGGAACAATATGTATTGTTGCCAATGATACAAAACTCTTTTTGGCGCTTTTGCCTTGAAAAGAGCATTCAGATCTTTTATGTTTTCTTCTGTGACAGTCTTGTGGTCAAAAAGCCAATAGTTCAATTTTTCAAGCGATCTGTTGAGTGAAGCCTCATATGAAAACAAAGACTTGACCAAAAAGAAAATCACAAAAAGGGCTTCAACCGCCAATGAAATGAAAAACACTGCATCGGTGCCAATCAGGTTGACAACTCTTGCAAAAAAACTTACAATGCTTTCACTACATTTCTTCCTCCTCAAAAAGAATTTAAAAAGAAATAAAAAATTATTTCATTGTTAGTATAACACAATGAAAAAATATTTACTAATAATTTTTAAATATTTTCAAAAAAAATCGAAAAAAATTAAATTTGAAAAAATAAGGGAATTTTTTAGAAAATCAAAAACTCTCTTCTTCCCATAAAATCGGCATATTAGACACTTATTGGAATGATTTTTGCGAATTTTAATGAAAGCAAAAAACACTCCGAAACCGGCATATTAAATGCTTTTTCTATGGCAATTTTATATAATTTTAATTGATTTTTATATGTTTTTTTCAAATAATCATCCGAATTTTTTGAAGAATATTTATAGTCAACCAGCACAACCTTCCCGTCTTTGACGGCAAAAAGGTCAACAATGCCTTGCACAAGAATTTCGTCATCAACATCGTCACCCGTCAACAAACCAAGTTCGCTTTTCAAAACAAATTCTTTTTCCTTGAAAATTTTTGCGCCACTTGTCAAATGCTTCAAAATAAGAACGTTCTTCAACAAGATGTCAAGATCGATCAAACTTAAATCAATTTGGTCAGCAAATTTATCAAGTTCGGTTTTCAGCGAATCCCTGTCAAAAATTTTGTCAAAATCAAGCATTTTGAGCGCCAAATGATAGGCGTTCCCCGTCTCGACTGCTTTTCCGCCAAAACTGAAATTGTCATTTGAGAAGCTCTCCAATTTTTCTTCGTCAAATTTCTTCAAAAGGCTTGTCACACTTTCTTTTAGGCGGAAATTCTTGTTTTCGTTGAATTTATATGAAAAATCAAGATAATTTTCAATTTTTTCAATATTTTTTTCATCAAATTCGGCTTTTTCAAAATTTTGTTCGATCGTCTCTGGAACTTGCTCGACGCTTTCAACATAGTTGATTGAAAGATTCTCGCTCTCAAACTCTCTTTTCAGCCCAAAAGCTTTTCTTGCTTTTTTAAGCGCAAAGAAAATTAGGTCAAAATAGGACTCGCAACTTGTGACATCGTGACGATTTAAGATTTTTTCATTGAAATTGCCAAACAAATAAAGTCTGTTTTTCGCGCGCGTGAGCGCAACATAGAAAATCATAAGCTCTTCGACAAAATCTTTTTGTCTTTCATCATCTTTGATTGCCAAAAGCCTGACGGAAGGCAAAGCTTTGTTGTTTTCAAGATCAAAAACTTGCAGCGCAAGGCCAAACTTTTCGTTGATTTGCACCGCCTCCGACTGTGAGCCAATGATGCTTTTGTCACATTCAATCAAAAAGACGATTGGATATTCCAGCCCTTTGCTGTCATGAATTGTTGTAAGCGTGACGCAATCGCCAAAAGCCGATGCCTCCGGCGTGACAACAATTTCCACCGTGTCAAAATAGTGAACAAGGCTTGGAATGTCAAAATTCTTTTTTTCAACCTCATCCAAAAACTTGTCAACAAACATTCTGATTTTGACATTGTCTTTTCGAAGATTGATGCATGAAAAATAGTTTGTTTTGGAAAAAAGCTTCAAAAATGCACTTTTTACGCCAAAAATTGCGCAATTTATTCGAAATTCTTGCAAATCTTGCAAAAATTTTGTGTAATAGCCACTTTTGTTTTCGTTCACAAGTTCAACAAGGCCTTTCCCGGATTCCATTTTTTCGTCAAAAATTTTTTGCACGTCCAAAAGATAGAGCCCCGAAAGCAGAACGCTCAAAAGCGCAACGTCGTCATCGATTGCGAGCGAAAGCCTGAGATAGTTGATCAACATTTTGATTTCCGGCTCTTTTGCGAGTTTTGCGCGGGAGTTTGACATGATTGGGATGTTGTTTTTTTCAAGGAACTCTTCCAATTGTTCAAAAAAACCGTCTCTTTTTCGTGCCAAAATGGCAATGTCGCCATAGTTAGCTTGCCGAAGTTGCCCATTGTCCGAAATTTTTGAGCCGACCACCTCGTTGATTCTTCTAAGGATATCTTTCAACATTGTCTCATTGCTGTTTCCATAAGAAAGTTTGGCGTCCCCGACGCTGTAAAGTTTTGGAATTTCGTCATATTGCGGGCTATCTTTCTCAACGAGGTCAATGTTCACAGCCTTTGCCCCTTCTTCGACAAAATCGTTTTCACTCTTCAGCATTGACGTGGAAAGATAGTCAACATTTGCAACATCTTCCGTCATGCAAACTTTGAAGACGTCGTTGACAAAATCAAGCACTTTTTGACTGCTTCGAAAGTTTGATTTAAGAAATTTCACGTCCGAATTGTCGTCTTTTTCAAACGTTTTCATGTCATTCAAGAAAATTTCCGAACTTGCCATGCGGAAGCCATAAATTCCTTGTTTCAAATCGCCGACAGCAACAAAATTGCAGTTTTTAGCCACATTTTTGAGAATTTCTTCTTGCATTTTGTTTGTGTCTTGATATTCGTCCACAAAAACATATTTCAAGCCGCTGAAAAGATTTTCGTTGACCGACAAAGCGACCATATTTTTTTCAAGATCAGCAAAATCTTTGCAATTTTGCGCCTTTTTGAGCGAGTTATATCGATTTTCATATTCTTTGAAAAGTTCAAGAACGGCTTTTTCGAGTTGTCCGCTTCTTTGCGCCAAAACGTTCGATTCATCAAAAAGATTCAGTCCCTTGATTTGTTTCACCTTTTCCCAAAGCACATCTTTGATTTCTTGCAGCCTTTCAAAAACTTCTTGTCCAATCAAATTTTGGCTTGGACGATTTGGCAACTTCTTTATGTTTTGAAGGCTGGAAAAAAGCTCAAAAAGATCTTTGCTTGCAAGCGCTTGTTCAAGAGTTTTTTGCATGTCGTTATAAAATTTCTCAAGGTCCAAAGCATCAATTTGGTCAAGCGTCGTCTTTGCGGCGGTCATGAAATCTTCAAACAAAAATTTCGCCGCGAAATCAAACTTTTCTTCAAAATTTTCGCCCGCTTTTTGCAAAAAAGCATCTCTGTTTGCCACAGCGTTTGAAATTTCTTCAAAAGTTTTGACAATTTTCCAAATGCTTTCTTGGTCGTTTTTATAAGCCGACATGACAAGTTCAAATTCGTCGGGTTTGTTTTCGGCCAAATTTTTCAAAGCGCTTTGGAATGAAAAGCTTTTGAGATTTTTTGATTCCTCTTCGTCCAGCACAGAAAAACTTTCGTTTGTCCCCAAAACGCTGGCATGTTTTTTGATTGTCCTCTCGCAAAAAGAATCGATTGTGCAAATGTTTGCCGTTGAAACGGAGTCAATTTGATCAACAATATATTCAACATCCTCTTTTTTCGCCTTTTTTGCCGCTTCTTTGAGCCTGCCCAGAAGTTTTTCTTTCATTTGTGCGGCGGCGGACTTTGTGAACGTCAACACCAAAAAAT
>CANQWP010000013.1 GCA_947627585.1 uncultured Clostridia bacterium | reverse complement strand
CAGTCGGCGACAAGATTAAACTTGACGTTTTGCTTGTTTCAGACGGAAACAAAACTGTTGCTGGAAATCCACTTGTCAAAACAGCCGAGGTTATGGCAGAAGTGACCGCTCATGGCAAAGGCGACAAAATTGTCGTTTTCAAATATAAGCCAAAGAAAAATGAGCGCACAAAACAGGGCCACAGACAACCTTGGACTGAAATCAAAATTGTTTCAATAAAGATGTAAAAAAATGACAAAAGTTTTTTTGTTTAAGAAAAACGGCGTGATTTACGCTTGTCAAATCAAAGGGCATTGCAACTTTGCAGAAAAGGGTCAGGACATTGTGTGCAGCGCAGTCTCCACCGCTTCGCAAATGGCTCTTGTGGGCTTGGAAGAAGTTTTGGAACTTCCTCTTGAAAAAGAAATTCGCGAAGGCTTTTTGTCTTTCAAAATTTTGGAAGGGGAGGAATGCGAAGGCGCACAGGCAATTCTTGGAGCAATGGAAAAAACTTTTGAAAAATTGGCGGAAAGTTACGCAAAAAATGTGAAATTGGAGGTTAAAAAAGATGATATTGTTTGATATTCAGCTTTTTGCTCATAAAAAGGGTGGCGGAAGCACCAAAAACGGCCGCGACAGCCAAAGCAAACGTCTTGGCGTGAAAGCGTATGCCGGAGAGACCGTGACCGCTGGGTCAATCATTGTTCGCCAGCGCGGAACAGAGGTTTATCCTGGCACAAATGTTGGTCTTGGAAAGGACTACACTCTTTTTGCTCTCAAAGACGGCAAAGTTGTGTTTGAAAAGAGCAATGGCAAAAATGTTGTTTCTGTTGTGGCAGAATGAGCATGAAAAGAATTCAACAAAAGGGCGAAATTCGCTCTTTTTTTATGTTAATTTTTAATTTTAAAGATTTCAGGCAAAGCTTTTTATTGTAATAGTGATCAGCTTTCACTTGATTTTGCAGGATTTTTGTGCTAAAATTGAACATAGGTTTACGAAAGATGAAATATCAAATTGTGAGCGGAAAAGGAATTGAAATTTTTGGCAGCGACGACTTTTTGCCGGCGCATATTTTGGAGTGCGGCCAAATTTTTGCATATAAAAAACTGGGGGACAACATTTGGGAGGTGCTTTCAAAAGACAAAAAAGCGTTCATTTTTGAAAAAGCGGGAGGGTGTTTTATCCAGACTGGTGCGCCGGAATATTTCGAAAACTTTTTTGATTTGAAAACCGATTATGCAAAAATCAAAAAGAATTTAAGCACGCACGATATCATGAAAGAACCGGTCAAATTCGGGCACGGCATAAGAATTTTGAAGCAAGATTTGTTTGAGACGACAATTGAGTTCATCATTTCGGCGAACAACAACATCAAGCGCATTCAGCTGATTTTGGGAAGACTGCGTGAAAAATTCGGCACAAGAATGGGTGATTTTTATGCTTTTCCAACGCGCGAGCAACTTTTGACCGCCACGGAAAAAGATTTCGCCGATTTGGGGGCGGGCTATCGTGCAAAATATCTTTTCAAGGTTGTGAGGCAAATTGATGAAAACACGCTGGCTGAGTGGCAACAATTTCCTACAAGCGAACTTCGCTCAAAACTCGTTTCGCTTGCCGGCGTTGGGCCGAAAGTGGCGGACTGCATTCTTTTGTTTGGATACGGGCGCGGAGATGTTTTTCCGGTGGACACATGGATCGAGAAAATGTTTTGGAAGTTTTATGGCGACAGCGCATTTGTGAGGAATGTTCAAAAAAACGCAAAAAACCCGGCTTTTTTGCAACAAAACGTGATTTCGCGCGAAAAAATTAGACACTTTTTGACTGACGAATTTGGGCTTTTGTCCGGCTTTGCGCAGCAATATCTTTTCTTTTTCATGCGCTTGGGGGAGTGAATTTTTGTAAAATTTTGGAAAGAGACATTTTTTTGAAAAAAACTATTGCATTTTGCAAATATGTGTGATAGAATATATTATATTAAGAAATTCGCGAAATTTTGCATGGAATTGTGACATGCTTGTGGCGAATTTCAAAGGTTTTGGGGGAGAGAAAATGAACAAATTTGTGAAAAAACTTATGGCTTTGGGGCTCAGTGTTGGAATGATTGCAGGTGTTGGATTTGGCTTTGCTGGCTGTGGAGATAGCGGCAAAGATATCGATCCTGACAAACCGCCGATTGTTGACCCAAGTTATGACCCGGACAAAGACAAAGATCCTGACATTCAAGATCCGACCAAAGACCCAGACAAAGAGCCAGATGTTCAAAATCCGGACAAAAATCCGGATAAAGAGCCGGACGAACCGGTGACACCGCCCGTCACAGAAAAGAAAACTTTGGCAGAGGCAGAAGCCGAGTTTGATGCGTTTGTGCAAAAATTCACAACGGGCAAAAATTTCACTTACACTTTGGAAAGGCCGTTGCAAAAAATCACTGCAGAGTTTGCTGGCGACAAATTGAAGTATGACAGCAACAACGAAGTGACCTATTTGTCGGACGAAAATGGCGAAAATTTTGTGTATGAACTCAAAGAGGACAATGTTTGGCACAAAAATTTTGCAGAAGAAGACACGACAATTGACCATGTGCTGTCAACGGTGACTGACGCGCTTGAAGATGTCACTTGGAAATCTTTTGACGATAGTTCAAACTTGCTTTTGGGCGAAGTGACCACAACCTCTCAGGGAGCGCCGGCTTTGACGCAAATTGAAGCAAACTTTGACCAAGATGACATGAGCGTGAAGATGAAAAGCGGGCTCACGACCACAAACATGGCCGTCAGCAAAGTCGGAACAACAACAGTGACCTTGCCGGCGAATGTGAAAGACGACACGGTCCAAAACGAAAACATTTTCAAAACCGAAAACGGCGAAACTGTTTGGAATGTGAAAGCCATCAAAGATGTGCTTGAGCCATGGCTGAAAAATGAAATGACCGATGCAAGCGGCAACCATGTTGACAATCAGTTTGGAAGGCCAGTGTTTGCAAGAGTAAACGACAACAAAGTCCGTGAAATAATTTTTGTAAATCCAGCCAAAGATAAACTTGAATTTGGATATATTCTTGACAACCCAGAAGGCAACAGTTTTGAAGCCCGACACATTTGGGGTTGGGACGATTTTTCGGCGAACAAACAATCTTTAACTAAAGACGAGTTTACTCAATTTCTTATTACAAGAGAGGAAAGAGACCTTTTATCAACAATTTCAAAAATAGATTTGGAATATACAACTCTTGACCAAGACTATGCAACCGCTCACAAACAAGAATTTGAGACTTTGACAAAGAATGTTTTTGAAAAATATCACAAAGAAAAGGATGCGAGCGACCCAAGTTATAACGGAGCGGAAATATTGTTTGCATTTAAAACGCCGATGGGACCAACCAATTTAGGAGATGACGGATATGGCAGATCATGGGGTCAGTATTATCTTATGAGGCAAAATGGGAACATATCTTTAATTAAGGTGGATGGTGTACGCGGACTGGTTGCCGGGGATGGACCATTACAAAATGTTTTGCAAAACCAAGAGGGCAAATGGAAAATTGGATATGGGGTAAATAACCTTGCGGATATCTCTAAAGAAAACAATACTCTATTTTCAAAACCAATAATGACCATTGGCACGAATGCAAAATTAAGCAAGGAATAATTAAAATTCCTTGTTTTTTTTTGTTAAATGTGATAAGATAAATGATATGAAAAAGAAGAAAGGTTTTTTGGCGATTTTCTTATGCTTATGCATGTTGTTCTTTGTCGGCTGTGGCGATGGCGGGCCGGATGATTTTGACGACGATATGGACAACTCTTTTGGCGAAGTTTTGTCCATGGAGGGAGTGAAAGTGCTTTCAAAGCCTACGGAATATGATTTTGGTGAAGCAGTCGGGGAAAATTCGGTCAATTATTATAATGAATTTGCTAGAGAAATATTGTACGGATTATATAATATTTATGAAAAACCCGATGTTCCACAAGTCTTTGATCCAAAACAAGAAGAAACCTTTTTCAAAGATTTGAACCAAATCAATGGCAGAACTTTTGGAAGTGATGATGAAAATGACAAATATTATCTTTATGATAGTTTGAGATATACAATAAAAAGTGTTCAAAACACAAATGACCGTGTCACAATCACACTGGATGCAAGCAGGCCTTGGGAATGGACAATACCATATGACGAAACCGACCAAAAAATCATTTTCATGACAGGCGGTTTGGCGGATAATGCACCAAACTATTCAAAGTTGGACGATCTTTCGTTTGAATTTGATAAAGATTTTAGAAGTAGTTGGACTGATATTTATTCTAGCGATGCGACAATCCCTGCTTTCCCAGAATTTTATTATGAGGGCGAATTGAAGGGCGAAGAAGAAAATTCAAAATATTATTCTTCCCCATATTATCAAGCGGTGAACGGCAAAGAAGAAGGGGAAGATGACGCCAAAAACTTCTTCCAAGATGCGCTGGAATATGCCACATATATGTTTGTGCTGGGATATGACTATGTTGACGAAAATGGCCAAGAAACTGCCGATGCGCCTTATTTTGACTTCTATGTTGACACGGACCCAACGACCGGAGTTGTGGAAAACGTGACGGTCGGCGGCTGGGGGAACGAGAAGATTTCGGTCTCCTACAAGCAGAAGGACGGCGGGGAATCGGCGCTCGGAAGAGCCAAAGCGCTCTATGAAAAAATTGGAACGTATGTTGGGCTGACGGGCGAAAAGTTTGGACCGGGAAACAACATTGAACAAATTGAACGCTTCATCAAAGACAAAGTGATTGGCGAGGCTGCTTGGGGAACGGGCGACAACGCCGGCGGGAAATTTACGGTCAAAGTTGATTCAAACACACTGACTTTCAACCGAAACTATGAACAAATTGTGAAAAACGTGGTGAACTATGCCTGCACAAAAGCCCCAATTGGCGGCGAGGGCGACGGGCAACTTCACCTTGACCAGCCATATCTCGCTTCGGACATCACGGACTATCGAGGCAACTATTTTGAGCAATACGTGAGCGGCGACAGGCTGGACAACTATAGCGACGATGACAAGTTCCACTTGATTGAAGCGGCGGAATATCAAAGCATCATCTTTATGCCGCTTGAAGCGGAATTGGACCCAAAAGACCCACTGTTTTTGAGCGACATCACCCTTTATTTCGAATATTGGGACGGCGTCAGCAAAACGCTCGCAGAAAGTCAGCCAAATGCAAAGGGAAAGACCCACGCAGAGTCCATCACGATCAATGTGGGCTTTCGATATTATGACCATGAGGCAAATGCCTACATCGCCAACAACGAGGTGAAGAAGGAAATCAAGTTTGGGTGCTTTCCAAAATATGAAGACTATGGCAGGCTGAGCCCACAATATAACAAAGATGTTGACGACCATATGATTCAGTTTTCAAACACCGACACCGCCGGGTGCATTCCGTTTGACAAAAACAGCAAAGAAAGGCCGCAAATCAAGACCAAATTCACCAGCCCAACCGCAATTGATGCGTTTGCAAACGGAACGACAATCGATGGCGACGACGTCAAGCGCATTCACATCAACGGTGGGTCGGAAGCAAAAGATTATTACACCTTCAACAAATCGGCCTCGGGCTTCTTTGGCACGCTGGACCCGGATAAGTTTGCTGGAGAAGATGGCTGCGACTTTATTGAGGTCTATTTCAACATCGAGAAAAAAGGCGGAATGGCAGATGCCGATGTTGACTATTCCTTCAAAGTCTGCGCTGAATTTGTGACCATGAAAGAGTCGAACAAAATCAAAAAATAAGTGCAAACAAAAACTTGCACTTTTTTTGTTTTGGGTCTTGAAAAGAGCGGAAGAATGTGATATAATTTCTTCATAAAAAAGTAAGGGAGCTTTCATATGAACGCTGGCGCAATTGTTGGAATCGTTTTGGGCGCGGTCGCTTTGGCACTTTTGGTGATTTTCTTTTGTTTGTTGCCGTGCAGAGCATATTTTTCTGCGTTTTTCTCGGGCTGCTTTGTCGGCGCTTTCAAACTTATTGGCATGAGGCTTCGAAAAGTTGACACAAAACAGGTTGTGAACGCTTTTGTTTTGGCAAAAAAATCACACCTTGGCATCACACTCTTTGACCTTGAAATGGCTTTGACAAGTGGCGGACATCCACTGAAAATCGTTGAAGGACTGAACGCGACAAAAGCGGCAAAACTTGATTTTGATTTCAACTTTGCCAAAGCGGTGGACATCTCTGGACGGGACCTCTTGGACGTCGTGCGCGAATGCCTCAGCCCAAAAACCATCGAACTGCCACTCATCACTTCTGTGGCGCAGGACAATTTTGAGGTCAACGTCAAGATCTCGCTCACTTTGAAAGTCAACCTGAAAGAGTTTTTGACCGGCGCAACGGAAGAGACAATCACTGCTCGCGCTGTGGAAGCAGTCGTCACAAAAATTGCAAACACCGAGCGCGGAAGTGACCTTGTGGCGCGACCGGAACTTGTGGACAAGACCATTTTTGACGCGGGCGTGGATGAGGAATGCAAATATGAACTTGTTTCGGCGGACGTCATTCACATTGACCTTGGCAACAATCGCGGGCTTGTGTTTGAAAAAGAACAAATTGAGAAAAAACACATCATGGCATCAAATCAACTTGAACAAAGAAGGCTTGCAGCGATGGCCCTAGAACAAGAAAACAAAGCCAAAGCCGAGGAAGCGCGCATCAGCGTGATTGAAAGCGAAATGCAGGTCCATGAGGCGCTTGTCAAGGCGATTGAAGAAGGAAAAATGAAAGACGTTTTGGACTTTTATAAAATGGAAAATTTGCGCGCCGACACGGAGATGAGACAACGCCTTATTGGCGGAAAAACAAACAACAATCCATCAAATTTTGATGAATTCTAAAAATTTTGAAAAGAAACACTCTAACCTTCAAAAAACTTTTTCCTGAGAGGTGAAAAATGTATATTGCAATTTATGTCACTGTCATTGTTTTGCTTTGCGCTGGCGCAATTGCTTTTTTTGTTTTTAAGGACAAGAAAAATCAAAAACTTGGCGAAAAACTCAAACAAAAAGCAAGAGAAGAGAGCAAGTTGGAAATGAAACAAGACTCTGTTTTAGGCAAAGAAATTGCGACAAAAATTGAAGAATTGGATGCCTCAAAAGAGGACGTGACACAGCAAACCGACAGCGAACTTGAAAATTTTTCTTTGGAATTTGAGGACGAAAAGAAAAAGCCAAAATGCAAGTTTGATCTTGACCCTTTCAATTTGGACGGAGAGTTTACATGGGATCATAAAGATGAAAAAAATGGGCAAAATGCGAAGGAAGATGACGGTTTTGAAGAGCTTAAAAGCTTTGATGACGATGAAGAGATTGATGACGATGACATTGACAAAAAATTTAAGGAATATGAAGAATTTTTGAAGCGCAATCTTGACTTGGATGATGACGACTTGAATGATGACGACTTGAATGATGACGAATTTATAAATTCAAACGATAGAAATTTTGACGAATCGGCCAAGAATCCTCCGCCACGTCAGGCACAAAATCTTGACAATGACGACTTGAAAGCGTTGCAAGAGTTTGATTATGATTCTTTGAAAGGCAAAAGCGAAGAGGAAATTAAGCAAATTATTGGCGACTTGCCGCCAAAAGCGCGGGAAATTTTGTTGAATGACATTTTGTCAAGGCGAGACTTTGACGAAGAAGAATAAACACCCCGTTTTTTTGATATTCTTTATATAAATATTTTTGCATAAACATATTTCGATAGGTGAAATATGTTTAATTTTTTAAATGAAATCAAACAAAACTTAAAGAATCCTCAGGGGCTTGACCTAAATGGCTTCAACATCATCAATTTGTCCGGACAACTTCTTTATGTCGAAGGACATTTGGGTCTTGTTATGCTTTCAAAAGAGCTCATTTCATTTAAAGTCAAAAAGGCGGTCATCATGGTGGAAGGGCGGGACATGATTCTGTCCGAGCTTTCAGACAACACCATCAAAATTACGGGACAAATCAAAAAGGTGGAGCAAATATGAGGTTGAAAAATGTTACAAAGTTTCATATTTGTGGCTTGAATCAAGAAAAGCTCCTCAGTGACCTTTGCAAAAAATTTTCTTTGACCGAAATTGAGCGAAATTCAAAGAGCGACACCACTTTCAAATGTTCCTTTTTTGAGCATAAAAAAGTGGAGAAAATTTTGAGAGAGCGCAATGTCAAAATTGAAAGCGTTTCGCACGAAGGTTTGGCGTTCAAAGCTTTCCAAATTTTGGGCTCATATGGCCTTATTGCGGCCGCCCTGCTTTTTTCTTTGCTGTATGCCATTCAGTTTCAGTTTGTTTTGCAATATGAAGTTTTGGGGTTGGACAAGCTTGAAAGGAGCGAGATTGTTTCTTTTGTCAAAAGCGAATTCCCGGCAAGCAAAAGCAAAATCGACACTGAGGCGGTCGAGACTGCGCTTTTGGACAACTTTGACGAAATCAGTTTTGCTTCATGCATCATCAAGGGACAAACGTTGGTCATCAACATCAAAGAAAAGGTCTTGCCGGACGAAATGTATGGCGAATTTGCGCCGCTTGTGGCAAAAAAAGACGGGCGCATCAGTGAAATCAACCTCATCTCCGGCACTTTGCGAGTGAAGGTCGGCGACTTTGTGCGCGCGGGGGACGTCTTGGTCGAGCCGTTCACCATCGACACTTCTGGCGAGCAAAAAAAAGTGGAGGCGAGGGCGGAGATTTTGGCGGAAGTATATAATGAAGGCTGCGCGGATCACTATGAGACCTACATTGACGTCAAGCGCACCGGCAGAAAGATTGAGCAAAACGAGATTACGCTTTTTGGGCTTTCAATCTATTCTTTCAAAGAAGATTTGAATTTTCAAATGTATGAAGTGGAGGAGGAAGAAATTGACCTTTCAAAAAACTTGTTTTTGCCGTTTAAAATGAAAAAATCGACCTTTTTTGAACTTGAACAGCACACGATTGTCAGCGATTTTGAAGATGTGAAAGATGAATTTGTTGCAAAAGCAAAAGAAAAAGCGTTGAAAAACTGCGAGAACTATGATTTGATGAAGGAAGAATTTTTCACACTTCGCCACCTTGCCGGCGTGACGATTGTCAACTTTTGCATTATCACAGAAGAAGAGATTGGCGGATATGAGACAAAATGATTTTTCATCGCCTTGCTTTTTGTTTTTGGGTGTGATATAATAAATTCATCAAAAGCAAAGGTGAAAAGATGATTGTTGAAGGGAAGATTTTTGGCTACAAGAAAAAATTGGAAAAACTCTTTGAATTGGCTGGGCGCGTTCTTGGCGAAGATTTTTCTTGCGTGAATGTTTCTGTGAATTTTGTCGGCGAAGATGAAATTCAACGGCTCAACAAACAATTTCGAGACGTTGACAGGGTGACCGACGTGCTTTCTTTTCCAAATCTTGAAAAGAGCGCGGACGAAAGTTTGAAGAACTTTGATGGCGAAAAAGTTGACGGCGTTTTGTTTTTGGGCGACATTGTGATTTGCAAAAAGAAAGCAAAGGCGCAGGCCAAAGAATTTGGGCATAGCCAAAAACGCGAGGTTTGTTTTTTGGCGCTGCATGGGCTTTTGCACCTTTTGGGCTTTGACCACATTGAAAAAGAGGACGAAAAAAAGATGCAGGCCGTGGCGGAAAAAATTTTGGCGCAGTTTGGGGTGCAGAGATGAAAAAGGGCTTCAAGTGCGGATATGTTGCGGTGCTTGGAAAGCCGAACGCCGGCAAAAGCAGTTTGGTGAATTTTTTTGTCGGCGAGGAGGTGGCCGTTGTCTCTCACAGACAGCAGACCACTCGCGACCAAATTCTTGGAATCAAAACGGGCGAGAACTTTCAAATTGTTTTTGTGGACACGCCGGGCATTCATCACAGCAAAAACAACCTTGACCGTGTCATGAACAAACGTGTGCGCAGCGCACTTGCCGGCGCGGACGTGATTTTGTATCTTTTTGACGGCACAAAAGAAATTGACGACGAAGAAAAAAAATATATCCAAAATCTTTTTGACAAAAACGAAAACGTCATTTTGGTGGAAACAAAAATTGACAAATTCACGCAAGAAAAAACGAAAAATGAGCAAAAAACCGGCAAAAATCGCGTTTTTTTGGAAATTGAAAAAAGAAACACCGCCTTTTTGCTCGAAATGAACAAAGAAAAATGCTTGCAAAAAGTCTCGGCTGTGACGGGCGAAAATTTGGATAAACTTGAAAAAGAAATTGTTTCATTGCTGCCAGAAAATGCACCTATTTTTGACGAAGATGAATTCACCAACAAGAGCGTCAAGTTTTTGATTGCCGAAAAAATTCGAGGAATTTTGTTGCAAGAAATTGACAAAGAAATTCCGCACGGCGTTGCTGTGGTCGTGACGAATTTTGAAGAGGGGAAAAACCTGACAAAGATTGACGCAGAAATTGTTTGCGAACGCGAGCAGCACAAGGGTATCATCATCGGGCGTGGCGGCGCAAACCTCAAAAAAGTGGGCGAGGGCGCAAGAAAATATGCCGAAAACTTGCTTGGCACAAAATGTCTTTTGAAGCTTTTTGTCAAAGTTGACGAAAATTGGCGAGACAAAAACGTCGGGGAATATTATAATTCTTAAATTCGTTTTGTAAAATATTGTAAAATTTTGGAAAAATATAATTTTTAAGTTGAATGTTTATTTTTGCGAGATTGTAACAAAATATTTCCAAGGAGGTTTTGTATGATCATCGCAAACTATATTGCCTATGTGCTGACAATCATTGGCTGCTTGAACTGGGGGCTTGTGGGCATTTTTGACTTCAACCTTGTGTCTTGGATTTGCATGGGCTATCGCAACGGCTGGGCAATCGCAATTTATGTGCTCATCATGCTGGCTGCGATTTGGCTGATCATTTCGCCAATCATCTCGCGCGGAATGCTTGACCTTGGCTGTCAATACAAGAAAGAACAAGAAAAAAACAGCAAATAACCGCTGTTTTTTTGTTTGGCAGAGCTGAAATTATATAAAAGTTCTATTCAAATAAATCAGAAGTTCGATTAGCCTAAAATTATTTTTCGTGTCCCCTAGCTTTATCTATCTCTTTGTCAAGAAAATGGTCAAAGCCATCAGAATCTCCACCCAACTTTGAACCCAAGCGCAAATCAAAATCGAGTAGCAAGCCTCCTCCATCTCCACCACCAAAATTTCTTTCATGTAATAAAGAAATTAAAAATAAATCATATATAACTGCATCAAGACCAATTAGCTTTTGGTTGACATCCGGAGCAACAATATTGTTTAAACTATTGTTAGCCTCAGCAATTACTTTGTTTAATTTGTTTGATTCAAGTTCTTTGAGTTTTTTTAAATTTGTTTTATATAATTCAGGATTCTTTTTTATGTATAAGTAGGGCATGAAAAAATCTTTGTTGTTTAAAATGCTGTTTGGATTATTGTCAAATTGCAAATCAGTAACATACAGCATCAAAGATTTAGCATCTATTGCTGTTAATTTTGTTGGGGCAGTAAAAGGGTTCCCAAAGTGAAAATGCGGATAGTTTGGCGCTATTTTAGGCTGAAAATATTTTTTATATTCTTGCATTTCTTCTGTTGTCAGTTTTTCTGTCAAAGAAGAAAATCATTAAAGTGTGAATCTGAACTATTTGCATCATATCGATATAAAAGAACAAATTGAAGAGGATGTTCAGGATGATTTTTACTTGGTTTCGTGGTGTTTAATATATAATGAGAAGTATTTAATTCATAAAACTTCCCTTTTCTTGGAGTTTTAATTGGCACAGTAAAACGGGTTACAAACAAATCATTTTTTAGGGCATCTGTTGTTTCATACTCAAAAAATTCGCTAAGTTGCCCATTACCTTTTTTGGTCTCACAATCTTTTCCTAAACGTTTGCTATAAAAATTTTTAGGAGAGAGACAGCAATATGGATAAGTATATTCTTCATCAAGAGCATCTTTTTTTGCCCAATAGATTGAACTTAAATATTCTGGATGATCAATCAAAACGGCGTCAACTTTTTGTTTAAATGTTGAATTGTCTTTTTTTACAATGTTCATGAGAATATTTTATCATAAATGATGCATTTTGTCAAAAGCAACAAGAAAAAAACAGCAAATAACCGCTGTTTTTTTCTTTGGCAGGGGTGGAAGGAGTTGAACCCTCCTCTGGAGTTTTGGAGACTCTCATTCTACCGATGAACTACACCCCTTTATGTGTTACGCATTATATTTTACATCTTTTTCAAAACTAAGTCAAGATTTTGGCGAAGAAAAATTTTTGAAAAGGCTTTGTGCTTTTCAATTTCACTTTATTTCAAATATGAGCAAACATTGAGGCAACATTAAAGTTTTTTTTGATTGCTTTTTCGTTTTTTTCAAAAATTTTATTTTAAGATTGAAAAGATTTGACAAGAATTGTTTGCGAGTGATAAAATTTTGTTGTCAAAGGAGGTTTGATATGAAATTAGGTTTGAAAAACCGCGTTGTCATTGTCACGGGCGCTGCTTCCGGAATTGGAAAAGCCATCGCTGTGGCATATGAAAAAGAAGGGGCACGCCTTGCGCTTGCCGACATCAATCTTGAAGGGCTCAAAAACTTGAAAAAAGAACTCAAAAATGAGGAAATTTACGTCGAAAAAGTAGACGTGACCAGTGCCGAGGCTTGCGAAAAATTTGTCAAAAATGTCGCAAAGAAGTTCGGAAAAATTGACGTCTTGGTCAACAATGCCGGCACCGCAAAAATGGGCGACATGGAGACTTTTCCAGAAAGCACTTTCCGCTCGCATGCAGAACTGATGATGTATGCACCTGTTCGCTTGACGCAACTTTGCATTCCATACTTCACAAAGAATGGTTGGGGAAGCGTGCTGAACATTGCTTCAATCTTCGGCAAACAGCCGGGCGGACTTCTCAGTTATGACACAATCAAGGCCGCTGACATCATGCTGACAAAAGACTTTTCGTCATATTGCGCGCCGTTCAATGTGAACGTGAACGCTGTTTGCCCGGGCCCAGTGGACACTCCGCTTTGGTATGCAGACGGTCAACTTGGCGACCAACTTGCTGCCGCAACAGGTATGGACAAAAATTCCGCCATCGAATGGTTTGCAAAGACAAACATTCCAATGGGACGCTATGCAAAAGCAGAAGAAATTGCAAGCGCGGTTGTGTTCCTCACCAGTGAGCCGGCACACTACATCACTGGTGTGGCTGTCAATGTTGACGGTGGCATGACAAAGTGCACGCTTTGATTTGATTTTCAAAATTTTTAAAACCTTGCTTGATTGGCGAGGTTTTTATTTTCTTTTTTTGGCAAAAATCATTTGTGAAAAATGGAATGTGCCGCTGATGATAGAGACCGGCTATCCCTGGGTGTCCCACTGCTTTCAGGTCGG
>CANQWP010000012.1 GCA_947627585.1 uncultured Clostridia bacterium | reverse complement strand
CATCAATTTCAAAATCTCAAAGGCCGATGTGTCATATGTCGGGGCCCTTGTTGGGCGTGCTGAAGGCTTGACAATCAACAATGTTCAAATTTCCGCTGATTCGGGACATTCGCTTGGAGTGAAAATGGTTGATGCAGGAATCTCTGGCAGCCTTGCTTTTGCAAGCAACTTGAATTTTGGCGGAATGGCTGGCGGGCTTGAAAACTGCAAAGTGTCAAATGTGATTTGTCGGGTGGACAACTTTGGCGGGCAATGGAAATTTTCACGAAACGACAGAAAAGTTCACAACATTGGTGGTGCTGTGGGGACAATGAGTTCTTCAACCTTCCTTTTTGGTGTCACAAAGGCGAATTTTGACATTGCTTTGGAAGACAATTTTGAGGGGACAGTAAATTTTGGAGGTTTTGCAGGAAAGGTCTCTCAAGCTGAAAACAGCATCATGAACTTAGGCATGAAAAATTCCTTAAACTCACAAAACAACTCGCAAGTTGGAGAACTTTTTGCTGGAGAAGTCATTGGCAAAATCGCCAGCCCAGTGCCTCTTTCACAAAACATCTCCTACATACATTTTGCAGAAAGTGGAGTCAAAATCTTTGGCGATCAGGGCAAATATCTGGTCAAAGATAACGCAAACAATGACTTTATTTCGCCTTCTCCAACGCAGTTGGATCTTGACAATTTGCAAATAACGGATGGAAAATGTTTGTATTTCTCTCAACAAGTTTGGAACAGTTTCTATGGGGACTGGGATTTTGAAAAAACTTGGTATGTTGCTTCACAAAACATATACCTACAAAATTTTGATGCGGGTTATTCTGTTTCAGTTTCAAAGGCAGATGACAGGGCTCTTGTGTTTGATGGAATCAATGGACAAAAGCAAGAATCGATCTCAAATTTGGAATATGGGCAACAAGTAAAAATAAAATATTCTTTCAAAAATGTAAACGGAACAAACATGCACAAGTTCTTTTATCCTTCAACGTTGAGATTCAACGAAGTTGATACGGCAACTTTCTTGAAATCGGGAAATGGATATCATTTTTCACAAAATGAAAATTATGCTGTTGAAATGATTGAAACAGACGGCGAAATTACCGGTTTTGAAATTGTCATTAAAACCTTGACACGGGCAACTGCGGGAAATTATGAAATAACAATTTCAGAAAGGAAGTTTTCGGCAACAATTTCCACAAGACTCTATGGGGGCACTGACAATGAAGAGTGGAACAAAGACTTGGAATCTTCGCCTGGCCTTTTGCAAGCCAACAATGGCACGCCAAAAGATGTGTTGCAGCTTAACAATGCTTTGGTGTATGGAATCAGCAAATACAGAATCAGAACTCAGGCAAAGCCTGCAAAAGACGGGGAAATTTATGCTCCAACAAACGAATGGTTTTTGGTCGAGCAAAACGGCGATGAAGAAATTGTTAAGAAAATCTCCAGTGAATTTGTCCAAGATGGCATTCTTCAACTAAATTTTGGAGAAGGAGATTTTGTTGGAGACCTTAATATTTTTGCAAAATACACCAGCAATTCTTGCACGGGAATTTTCACAATTGACAGCGGAGTACAAAAAATTGAACTGGGCAGTGGAAGCATCACTGTCGAAAATTCTGGCGATAGAAAACCAATTTCAAAAGACGATCCAAAGCTGAGCTTAGACATTTTCATTTATAAAGATTACACATTTGATCAAGATCGTTTCATTGATGAACTTGGATACAAATCAACAATTCAAGGCAAAGATTTTTGCAAGTTTTTGGAAGAAGAAGAATTGGATGATGCCATTTGTTATCACTTTGAACTTGACATGACCTCTTTGAACTGGGACAATGTCGAAATCAACAACATTTTCTCTGTTCAAGTCAAGACAAACAAAATTGATGCAAAAGACAACTCATGGATTTGGTGGGTTGTCGGTGGCGTTTGTGGCGCGATTGTGCTTGCCGGACTGATTGCTTTGATTGTTTGGCTTGTGAGAAGAAATCGCTTTGGTGGCGGCTCAGGAAAAATCAACAAGAAAAGCTATAAACAGATGTATTATTAAGATTTCTTAGAAGCTTTCTAAGAATTCTTTTCCATATTTTTTGGCATATGCAACATTTTTTTGATGAGCGTCATCAACTTTTTTCGTGCCGTCCATGCGCGAGCCAGCAAAATGCAGGCAAAAATGACCGGTTGATGTCGCTCTGAGATAGTATCCGTGCGGATAAAACGCCATGCTTGCAGGAAGAAAGGTAAGGTCATTTATTTTGACAAGCACGGGGTGACGAGTCCAACTCCACGCTTTTTTCTCTTGGAGATTGTTCTGCTGGGCGATTTGCAAAATTGTGTTTGCATCGTCAATCTTAGCGGGCTGAATGTCAAAATGATAAAGCCCGCCAACGCGCTCTGCAAAAAAACTTTGGCCGGTTTTCAAGTCAAAAATTTCAAATATGCTGCCAACGGGCAAAATTTGATTTGTTTGCGAAAAATCAAGGTTCAAAATTTGCTCTTGCTGATTTGTGCTTGCGGACAGTTCTGTTTCATGAAAATTGTTGATGTGGAAAATTTCTTTTTCCGAAATGTTTGTGTATCTTGAAAAACAAGGATATGGCAGAAGCGCGGTGAACGTCGCCACGCACAAAAACAAAGAAAAAATGAGCAACACTTTTTTCATATTTATATTTTGATGTTTTCTGGAAATTTCATGCACGCGGCTCAAAATCAAATGAGCGTTCTTGCATGAATTCTTTTTTATTTTAATATATTTTGATATGTTCAAAGTGTTTTTGGTCGTTTTCCTCATCTTTGGCACTGTGGTGGGGTCGGGCTTTTCAAGCGGTAAAGAAATCATGGTGTTTTTCAGCCGATTTGGAGGAATGTCATATGTCTATATCTCTCTTGCCGGGGTGCTTTTTTTTGCACTTTTTTATTTTTTTCTTTCGCGCGGGAAGAAAATTTCGGCGACATTTGAAAAATATAAATTTCTCAATTTGATTGTCGTTTTCATCAGCTTGATTTTCTGTTCGTCAATGTTTGCGGGAATCAAAAATTTGTTTTCATATTTCCCAAATTGGGCAGAACATTTGGCGATTTTGTTGCTGATTTTGATGACAATTTTTGTCACTTTGCATGGAATTTCTGGGCTTGAAAAGGCAAACTTTTTGCTTATGCCACTCACGAGCGTGCTTTTTTTTGTTGTTTTGCTTTTTGAAATTTTTTCTTCTTCCAAAAACATGATGCTGGGCACAAGTGCTTGGGCTGGGGCGCTTTATTGTCCGCTTTATGTCGCGCTTAACACTTGCATGAGCGGGCTCATCATTTGTAAAAGCGGCGAGGCGCTTTCGAAAAGACAAAAACTCCTGGCGAGCGCGCTTGCAACAGGTCTTCTTTTATGTTTTTTGTTTTTGGGGAACTTCGTTTTGCAAAAAAACGGAGAATTTGTCATCAGCGAAATGCCGTTTTTGGCAATCGCGGCAAAAAACCCATGGACATTTGCCATTTCATATTTTGTCATCTTGGTCGGGTGTTTCACGACGCTGATTTCGCTTTGCTTTACGCTCAAATCTTCTTTTGACCGCATCTTGAAAGACAAAGTTTTTTCTGCCGTGCTTGCGGTCATGATCCCTTTTGCAATCAGCAGTTTGGGCTTTTCACAAATTGTTTCGCTGCTTTATCCAATTTGCAGCGTGCTTGGAATTTTGATTTTGATTCTCATGATTTTCGGCCAAGCCAAGCGTGAAAAACAAAAAGATCTCAAAAAATCATGACTTTGTTTTTGGATTATATTTTTTCTCCAAAAGGCTGACAAAATAATACATTCCAAATGCCAAAATGCAAAGAATGAATGTTGCGGCCATGACAAGATCAATCTTGAAAATTTGCCCGCCATAGACGATCAAATAGCCAAGCCCGGCTTTGCTTGTGAGATATTCACCCATGATGCTTCCAACCCAACTCATTCCAACATTGATTTTCAGCACCGAAACAAACTCCGGCATTGCGCTTGGAAGCACAAGTTTGAAAAAGATTTGAAACTTGTTTGCGTTCATTGATTTGAGCAGCAAAATTTTTCCTTCTTCCACCGACAAAAAAGCGGAAAGCATGCTCATGGTGGTGATGACAATGCAAATCAGCACGCACATCAAGACAATGGCGTTTGTTCCGGCGCCGACCCAAAGAATGATGACCGGGCCGAGAGCGATTTTTGGAAGAGAGTTCAAAACAACGATGTAGGGCTCAAAAACTTTGCGCACTTTTTCGTTCCACCACAAAAGCACGGCGATAATATAGCCCAAAACGGTGGCAATCGCAAAGCCGATCAAGGTTTCATACAGCGTCACCCAGGCGTGACCCCAAAGCGTGCCGTCTTTTGCCAGCAAAACGATTTGAGAGATGATGCGTGATGGGGAGCTTATGAAAAACGGGTCAATCACATTTGTGTAAGTGAGAAGTTCCCAAAGTCCAAGAAACGCTGCAAGAACAAAAATGCGAAAGAAAACAATCACAAATTTGTCGCGGCGAAGGCGCTTGACAAAAAGTTGATGTGATTTGGAGAAATTTTTGATTTCTTTTATTTCTTTTTTGTTTTTGTGCATTTTTGGCGGGTTTTTGCGCGTTTTTTGAATTTCTTTTTCTTTTTTTGAAAATTGATTTTGCTCATTTTCAATTTTTTTCTTCTGTTTTGTCATAAATAAGTTGTCTCCAAATGTTGTCAAAAAGTTTTCCAAATTCTTCGTTTTCGCGACGCTTCAACGGCGTTTTTCCGGCAAGATTTGGAAAAATTGTGTCTTTCACGGTGGCAGGGCGATTTGAAAGCACAAGAATTTTGTCGCTCATTGAAAGCGCCTCCGAAATGTCGTGAGTCACCAAAATGGCCGTTTTTTCTTCGCTTTTGATGATGCTGTGCACGTCGTCGCAAAGGGTGAGGCGAGTTTGATAGTCCAGCGCTGAAAAGGGCTCATCAAGCAGCAAAAGTTTCGGCTCAAGCGCCAGGGTGCGAATCAGCGCAACGCGCTGTCGCATTCCGCCAGAAAGCGAGCGGGGTTTTTGGTCCTTGAAAGCAAAAAGGTCATATTTTTTCAATAGTTCTTCTGCAAAAGCAAGCTTTTCGTCTAAGTTTTTTGGCTTTTGAATTTCAAGGCCGAGCGAAATGTTTTTCCAAACGCTCCGCCACTCAAAAAGAAAGTCTTTTTGAAACATGTATCCAATTTTTTTTGTGTCAATCGACTCTTCGCCATCAAGCAAAATCTTGCCGGAAGATGGCGTCAAAAGCCCGGCTGTCAAAGAAAGAATGGTCGTCTTTCCGCAGCCACTTGGGCCGACAAGCGACACAAAAGATTTTTCTTCAATGTCAAAACTGACATTGTTTAATGCAAAAATTTCGTCGTCTTTTGTTTGATAAAAGTAGTTGACGTTTTGAAAGGTCAGTATGTTTTTCATGATGTCCTCTTACAAATACATCATATTTTGAAGAAATTTTTTTGTGAGGGCACATTGAGCCTTTTTTACGCATAAAAATCTTGCAAAAATTTTGGCATAAAAAATTGAAATGCCGCTTTGGTGGAGTGTAGAATGTCAGCAAAAGCCAAAAGAAAGGAGTTTTAAGTTGGACGAGCAAGAACTTTTGCAGGCGCTTGAAAGAAAAGCGCTTGGCTTTGCATTTGACGAAGTTGTGGAAGAATATTCTCAAGACGAAAATGGAAAGCCTGTGCTTTGCAAGCGAAAAATCACAAAGAAAATCAATCCGCCGGACTTGGCGGCATTGAAATTTCTTTTGGAGAGCGAAAATCTTTCTGACGATGCAATTTCAAAAATGACCGACAAAGAACTTCTTGAAGAGAAAAATCGGCTTTTGAAAATTTTAAAGGAGAACGAAGAAAAAAATGAAGATGCAAAAGTGTAATCATGAACTCAAGTGCGATTTCTATGGCTGCAAAAACTTGGCAAAATACGCTTTTTCCACCAAAGGCTTCATCAGGCGCGAACTTGTGTTTTGCGAAAACTGCATGAAAGAAATGTATGCTCTTTTTGGCGAAGTCCTTGTTCCAAAGGGCGTGGAATCAGCATTTAAGGGGAGGAAAAGAAAAGAATGAGAAAAAAGATGACAGAAAATGTGCTTGTTGGCGAAAGAGTTTTGAAAACAAGCAAACAAGAAAAAGAAAATGAGCTTGTCAAAGAGACGCTGGCGGACTTTGAACAGCGCGTGCGACAAAGAAAAAGCTTTGAAAGCCAGTGGCAACTTAACATGAACTTTTATATGGGCAATCAGTTTGTCGATTTGGGCTATGGCGGCGAAGTTCGCGAGCTTGACAAACAATATTTTTGGCAGGAGAGAGAAGTTTTCAATCACATTGCGCCAATCATTGATGTGAGACTTTCAAAACTTTCAAAAATCAAGCCAAAAATGCACATTATGCCAGCCACAAATGATGAGCAGGACATCTATACTGCAAAAGTTGGAAAAAAGATTTTGGATTCAGTTGAAAACAAGATGAACTTGCGCGCAAAAATCAATCAAGCGACAAAATGGAGTGAAATTTGTGGAACGAGCTTCTACAAAATTTCTTGGAACTCCAATTTGGGACAAATTGTGGCGCTTGAAGATGACGGCAAAAAAATCAAAACGGGAGATGTTGAAATTTCTGTTTGCAGCCCGTTTGAGATTTATCCGGACTCTTCCACGCACGAAAATCTTGACGAATGTCAAAGCATCATTCATGCACGCGTCTATTCTTCTTCACAAGTCAAACAAATGTATGGCGTGGAGGTGGAAGGCAAAGATGTCAACATCTTTTCGCTTGATGGCGTGAACGATTCTTTGGGCGGGCTGGGATATTTTGGACATGCCACAAAGACGATTGAAACGGTCCGCTCGGACAGCGTGATTGTACTTGAAAAATATGTCAAGCCGACAGCGGAATTTCCAAACGGAAGACTGATTATTATTGCCGGCGACAAACTTGTGTTTGACGGGGAGCTTCCATATGTCAACGGTTTTGACGGCAAGCGCGAATTCCCATTTGTTCGCCAAATTTGCAATGAAGAAGTTGGAACTTTCTGGGGTGAATCAATGATCACTCGCCTCATTCCTGTTCAAAGAGCTTTCAATGCTGTCAAAAACCGCAAACACGAATATCTCAACCGTTTGACGCTTGGCGTTCTTTCTGTTGAGGACGGCAGTGTGGACATTGACAATCTTGAAGAAGAGGGCCTTGCGCCAGGGAAAATTTTGGTCTATCGTCAAGGCGCAACTCCTCCGGAATTTTTGGGAGAAGAAAAACTTCCTTCTGACTTTGACAAAGAAGAAGAACGCCTTTTGGACGAGTTCTACAAAATTTCTGGCACAAGCGAAACGGGGAACATGGACAAAATTTCAAACTCCATTTCCGGCGTGACCCTTGAACTTTTGATTGACGAAAACGAAACAAGGCTGATTTTCACGACTGACAGCATAAAGTCTGCAATAAAGACCGTTGCAAAGCACATTTTGAGGCTTTATAAACAATTTGCTACTCTTCCAAGACTTTTGAAAGTTATGGGCGAAAATGGCGGGCTTGACATCATGTATTTCAGCAAAAGCGACATAACCAGCGACGACGTGCGCTTTGACACGGACAACGACAGCAATGACACGCTCACTCAGCGCCGAGAAACAATTTTCAACCTTTTGGACAAAGGGCTTCTTTCTGACGAAGATGGGCGCATTTCAAACGCCACACGAAGCAAAATTTTGGAGAACATCGGCTTTGGAGTTTGGGACAGCGCAACTGACCTGACTGAACTTCAAAACAAGAATGCTGACCTTGAAAACACTTGGCTTGACGATGGAAAAGACGTTTCTGTCAAAGAAATTGACGACCACGCTCTTCACATAAATGAGCACACAGCATTTATGCTGAAAAACATTTACACTTCACAAAACTTTGACACACAAGTGGAAGAGAAATTTTTGAAACATATCGCACAGCACAAGAAGTTTATGAAAACTGAAAAGTAAAAGGAGTCAAATATGGAAAATGATGAAATTTTTGGGGAACAACCAAGCGAAATCGAACCTTCAATTGAAGAGGATCTTGCGGGCTCCCCAAGTGAAACGCAAGAAGAAGTTGAGCCGGCACAAGTTGAAGCTGAAAAGGGCGCAGACCTTGGGAAATTTAAGAATGTTGACGAACTTGTCAAAGCCTACAACAGTCTTCAAGCAGAGTTCACAAAAAAGAGTCAAAAACTTGCCGAAGTTTTGAAAGACAAAGTGACACAAGACTCCACGCCAAGTTTGGAAAGTGGACTTGAATCATTCCTTTCAAAAAATCAGGAGGCGGCATTTTATGTCGATGAACTGAAAGAGCGCGTCAGCCACTTGGAAAGTTTTGACGAGGGCGCTTTTGAAAACGCTTGGGCGGGAATTTTGTATGAAAAACTTTCTTCCTCAGGCAAAGCGAAAGAGCCAATCATTCAAAAAATCATAAAAGATGACGAAATTCAAGATTTGGTCGTCAAAAATTATGTGAAGCAACTTCAAAAACAACAAACTCCAATCGTAATGTCCAATTGTGCCGGTGAAAGGGTGGCAAAACCTGTCACCCCAAAACCCGACACTTTTGAAGACGCAAAAAAAGTTGTGCTTGATTTGCTTTCATAAGAAAAAAAGGAGAAGAAAAAATGATCACATTACAAAGTGCAGAAAATGTGCTTAAAGACGTTTATCTTGGCGTGATTGCTGACCAGATAAACACAAAGACAAACCCACTTTTCTCTCGCATCAAAAGAAGCACGAGAAACATTGTGGGAAGAGAAGTTCGCGTTGTTGCTCCGATCGGCATCAATGGCGGAATCATGGCAGGAGCAGAAGATGCAACTCTTCCTGCAGGCGTGGACACACCATACCTTTCATTTGTTGCACCACTCAAAAACCTTTTTGGAAGATTTGAAATCAGTGACAAAGCAGTTCGCTGCTCTTCAACTGATGTAAATTCTTTTGTAAACCTTTTGCAAGACGGCATGGACAGCCTTCTTAAAGCAAGCATCTTCAATCTTTCAAGAATGATCTATGGCGACGGAACAGGCCTTTTGACAACAGTGACTTCTGCTGAAGGAAAGAAAATTTCAAACGCAGAAGCTGTTGCTCCAGGAATGTATGTTGATGTTTATGCTCAAGCTGGCGCTTCGCCAAAAGCAAACGGAACAAATGTCTATGTCAAAGCCGTTGACAAAGTGAACAAGACAATCGAACTCGCTGGAAGCGTTGAGCTTGCTGACAATGACGAAATCTATCTTCACGGCTCAAAAGGAAGCGAAATCATCGGGCTTAAAGGAATTGCAAACAACACCGAACTTTATGGCGTAAAACGCAGTGACTATCCTGTCATGAACGCAACCAAAATTGATGGAACAAGCAAAGCTTTTGACGAAGACTTTGTTCAAGAAGTGATTGATGACCTTGAAATGAAAGGAACAACCGTAAACTTCATCAACTGCTCATATGAACTTAAGAGACTTTATCAAAAATATTTGACAACTTACAACAAGAACATTGCTTACACAGTGCTTGAAGACGGCATGAAAGTGCTCACGCACTTTGGAACTCCAATTGTTCCAACAAATCATGTTGCTGAAGGCGAAGCATATTTCTTGAACACCGATGACTTCACATTCTATGAACTCGGTGACTGGAAGTGGCTTGAAGATCAAAATGGAAGAATTTTGAAACAATTTGCCGACAAACCTGCTTACAGCGCAACGCTTGTTAAATATACAGAGCTTCTTTGCCAAAAACCATCTGGTGTTGGCTATGTTCACTCTCTTTCAACAAGCATGCCAGAATGATTAAAAAGGAAAAATAATGAAAAGAAAGTTGTTTGAAATTGAGAGCGACTGCCTTGACATCGTCAAACGCATTCGCGCAATTGACAAAGATTATTTTGTTATGTTCAACTTGGACAGCAAAAAATTTGAACTTCACAATCATGCACAGGGGAAGGGGACATTTTGTCTAACCTTCCCTTTTGATGTGCTTGACGAGAGAGCAGTGACTTTCACGCTCAAAACTCGCGTGCAAAACAGCGATGCGCTTTTTGAAGAGTTGGAAGCGGAGAACAGAGCACTTGAAAAGGCAAAAGCGAAGGAGATTTTGAACAACTTTGAGGAGAAACTTTATGACAGTTAAAGAAATTTTGACGCTTGTTTGTGAATTTGTGGGCGAAAGAGAGATTTTGAAGAAATTCGAAACAGAAGGAGAGCTTTCTTCGCGTGAGCAAGAAAAAGTGGAAATTATGACAAGATGTTTCAATCTTGTCAATCAAGAAATTGCAAGTGACTATTTGCCGTTTTTGACAAGAGAAAGTGTTGACACAAACGGAATTTTGAATTTTTCGGAACTCAAAAAAAGCGTTGTGCACATCTATGAAATCAAAAATCGCTTTGGAATCAATTTGAAATTCAAACTTTTTCCAAATTTTGCCGAAGTGAACGGGCACGCAAGAACTGTTGTTTACAGCTTTTTGCCAGAAGAACTTTCACTTGAAAGCACAGTGGAAGCGCCTTGCAATTTGACCGAAAGAATTTATGCTTATGGCGTGGCGAGCGAATATCTTTTGATTGACGGACTTTCGGAGGACGCGGAAATTTGGGAGAATCGTTTTAAAGAAGGCTTGTTTATGCTTTCAAGAAAACATGGCGAACACACTTTGCCAAAAAGGAGATGGCTTTGATTTTCTATAAAAACCTTAAAAAACACAAACAAACTGAAAAAAAAGATTTGATTTTCTCAATTTTTGAAGACGGAATGGTTTTGGACAAAGACGATTCTGTCGCAAAGCCTGCCGAATGCAAAAATTTGTATAATCTCTCTTATTGCGACGGGGCGCTTAAAACAGGGCTTGGTTTCCGTGATTTGCAAGTGCCGGCAAATACGACTGACCTCGAGGACTGCCATGGTTTCAATTTTGCCAGCAAGATGGACGAAATTGACGGAATTTGGACACAAAGAATTTTCAGCAGCAGCAAAAATGAATATTCATATGTCCTTCTTTTGATTGACTCGTCCTTCCAAATTTGGAGGGCGCAGCTGATTGACGATTTGATGGGCTTTGTTGCAAAACGTTCGTCGCTCTTGGACAGCTATCCAACGTTTCAATGCAACTATCGAATTGAAAACGAAGACGGAATTGCTTTTTTCAGCAATGAAAAGATGGTCTATTTCACTTCAAATTCAGAAGGCTATTATGACAATGTTCCGGCAATGATTTCATGTTGCGTGCACTATGACAAGTTTTTTGGGGTGACAAATAAAAATCGAAACACACTTGTTTACACTTCAAATTTGAACTTGAAAGATTGGCAAGAAGAGGAAAGTGCCACGATTGAATTTTTGGACAATCGTGGAATGTTCACAAAGCTTGTCGCTTTCAATGATTATGTATATTTATTCAGAGAATATGGCATCACAAAAATTTCGCTTTACAGTTCCAAAAGTGACTTTTCTTTCACACATCTTTACACATCTCCGTCCAAGATTTTTGAAAATTCCGTTTGTGTTTGCGGAGACTTGGTCTTTTTTGCGACACGTGACGGACTTTACACTTTCAACGGGAATTCTGTGAGCAAAGTTGAACAGAATTATTCAAAACTTTTTGAAAATTTGGACAACACAAACTGCTCGTCAGCGTGTCTTGACGGAAAATATTATCTTGCGACAAAATGCAAGTTTTTTGACGGCGAGAAAGTTGGCTGTGAGGAAAGCGAACATGTCAACAACGTGCTTTTTGAGATTGACATAAATGACTTTTCTCTCAACGTTTTGCGCGGCATTGACATTCGAAAAGTGCTTGCCGTGGACAACCCATATATGAGCAAACTTTGCGCTTGCTTTTATGGCGAAAACAAACAGCGCGTTGGCGAACTTACAAAAACAGGCGAGACGTTTGAAAAAGTGAATGAAAAAAGTTGGGAATCTTTCAAAACTGATTTGGGCTTTCCAGCAAAACGCAAAAGAATTAAAGAAATTTTCTTGACAACAAAATTCGATTGCGCTGTCAAAATTGAAAGTGACGAAGAAACAAAAACTTTCAATTTTTCTGGAGACGAAAAACAGCAGAGATTGCCGATAAATCTTTGCGGAAAGGACTTTCAATTTTGCTTTTCCACGACAAATGCTCAGTGCGACATAAAAAAGCCAAAAATTGTTTTTGATGTTGAAAAATGAAGATAAAATTTTTTGATCTGACCAAATTTCATATAAAGTCGTCTTTTTATCAAAAAGGAGACATTGCGGCAATGAAAAAACTTATGTTTAAGGACAAAGATTATGGACATTTGGAATGAAGTCGTCAGCATTGTTGTCAGCAACGGAGTGTTTGCAATTTTGTTTGTGTGGCTGTTTTTGTATATGCTCAAGGACAGCAGAAACAGAGAGACAAAATATCAGCAAACAATTCAACAACTCACCACTCACTTGCAAATTTTGGAAGATGTGAAAGATGACCTGACAGAAATCAAAGACCTTCTCAAAACCGGAGATGGAAAATGAAGAAATTTTTCAAAAAAATAAAGTCTTACAGTTTTTGGGTGGCGCTTGCTTCGGCAGCAGTTGTACTTTTGAACGCTCTTGGAAGAGCACTTGGATTTTCAATTGAAAACAAGGTTGTTGAAGATGTCATTTTGGGCATTTCAGGGGTTCTTGCAGTGCTTGGAATTGTCAACATGAACGGGCAAAAAGACGGAACTTCCGCCGAACAACCAGTCCAAGAAAAAGACGAAAAAGAAACCAAAAAAGAAGAAGAAAATTTGGAAGATGGAGCGGATAAATAACCATAATTATGCATAAATATTCAACACAAAAGGCTGCAAGAAAGTCAAACTTGCAGTCTTTTTTTTGTTTTCTGTTTGAAAAAAGATTTTTTCGTTTGGAAAAAACTGCGAAATATGATATCATCTATTCTGTAAGTTTCGGAGGTCAAAATGAAAAAAGTTTTGTACACCATTTTGTCAGTTTTGTCAATCATTTACATCATCTTCCTGAGCGTGAATATTGTCAGAAGCTATGGCTGGAACATAAATTTGGGCTGGTTTGAAAAATGGTTCAACGTCATCGTCAACTTTGGCGGAGTTGCAATCATTTTTGCGTTTGCACTTGTCAACTTTGCGGGAAGTCCGCTGAAAACGGCGTTTTTCATCTTGCTCATTTTGGCAATTGTGGGCTATGTAATTCTGCTTTGCATTCCTGATTTTTTCCACAACCTCTTTAATAAAGAAGCTGCTGAAAACGCAATGACAGTCACAAAAATGATTTTGAAAGTTTAATTAGGCAAATTTTATATTAGCTTTTGGTGACAAGATGGAAAAATTTATCATTATTGACGGAAACAGCTTGGCAAATCGGGCGTTCTA
>CANQWP010000011.1 GCA_947627585.1 uncultured Clostridia bacterium | reverse complement strand
ACATGATTGTTTTGTAGCCAAGTTCGTTTGCAATTTCCACAGTTTTTTTGTTGTAACTGCCGCTTGGAGGGGCAAACAAATTCATTTCAACTCCAATCAAATCTTTGACGAGATTGTGAGTGTTTGAAATTTCTTCATAGTTCATTTTTTCGGACTTTTGACCTTGGTCAAGGTGATAATAGCCATGATTGCCAATTTCGTGCCCGGCATCGTGAATCTTTTTCAACATTTCACTTTCTTTCACTGCCCAAGTCCCGCCAACAAAGAAAGTTGTTTTGACATCGTTCTCTTCCAAAATTTTGAGAATGTCGTCAAGATATTCTGTTCCCCAATAGACGTTGATCATCAGCGAAATTTTGTTGGAGTTTTCGTCTCCGCTGTAATAGACGCCGTTATACATTTTTGCACCGGTCACCAAATTGATGCCAAAACCTGCCAAAACTCCCACCGCAACAAGCATCACCACAATGATGGCGCTGCAAACGGCTCGTCTTCCGTTGATTGTCCAGATTTTTGTTTTCATACAATAAAAATATGATTCGTTTTGCCAAAAATTCTTTTTTGAACTCTTTTTTGTTTTCTTGGAAAAAGTTTTTCTTTTCAAACGGCATCAAAGGTGACTGTTTTTTGACAAAAATTTCCTTTGAAAACAATGAAAACCATTTGCGATTTTCAGCGCAATAATGTTATACTTTATTTGTATATTTATGCTCTATGTCAGTTGGAGGCAAATATGGCAGTCTATAAACTCAGCTCAAAGAAAAAAACAGAGGTCAAAAGAAATGTCAAAAAAATCGTCGGCTTTTCGATGATTGCAGGGGCGTCACTTGTGTTCCTGTTTTTGACAGGGATCTTTGCTCCAATCCAAACCTTTCTTTTGGGTGTTTTTGGAGTTTTTGGATTCCCTCTTTGTGTTGTTGCGCTTGTTGTGGGACTTGCGCTTGTCAACAATCGCCGATATGTCATGTCGGTGAAATACACCGTGTGCCTTGCACTTTCAATTTTCTTCCTTTTGTGCATTTTGCAACTTGCCATTGTCGGCTCAAACAAAGTTGCGGGAAATGAAACGGGCGTGGCGGCTTTTGGAGACTATTTGGCAAAGAACTATCTCCAAAAATGGACGGCGGGAGGAATCATCATTGGCTTTTTCTCGACAATTTTGCTTTACACAACGTCTTGGGGAGCATACATCATTTGCGCGCTGGGCTTTGTGATTTGCGTTGCGCTCTTGCTTGACAGTTTGAATTTGCTGAGACGAAACAAAAAAGAAAATGAGCCCGCAAAAATTCAACTCAAAGGCAGAAAGGCTGACGGCGCAGAAAAAAATGCAAGAAATATAGAGCCTGTCCAGCAGCCAGTCCTTCAAAATGAGCAAAAAGTTTTGACTGTGGCAGAAAACTCAAAAAACATTCAGCCAAATGTTGTTTTGGCGGGTAATTTGGAAGAAGAGTTCAAAAAAGAGCAAGTGCAGCAAGCAAAACAAAAGGCTTTGGAAGAAAAGAAACCTCTCACGGCAAAACAAATTTTGGGATTGGACAAAAAGCGCAATGCGGCATTTGAATTTGACAAGGACGCGCAAAGCAAATATCCTTCAACAAACGCGGCAAATTCTTCAACGCCAGCCAAAAATGACGAGACAAAAACTTGGAGAGACGACCCCGTGCGTCAAAAGACCATCAAAGAAATCATTTTGACGCCGCCAGAAGTGAACTTGGACGAATTCTTCAAGGAAGAGCGCGCCAAAGCCGAAATTCCAAGCAAGACGGAAGTTGACAACAACATCTCTGCACTCAAAAACGAGGGCGACGAGCCGTCACAAGTTTTTCACGAAGACGAATTTAAGATGGAAAGCACGCCGCTGATTCATCGCACGCTTCCACAAACAAAATCGAGCGAACTTGTTGCGCGTGCCGATGACATTTTGCGCAGTGCCATTGAAGAAGAAAAAAGCGAGAACCCGGAATTTTATGAAAACCTCTCTTCCGAGCCGGCGGACACTTTTGACGAAAAAGAGACTTCGGCCTCCAGCGAAGAGACTTTTGAGGAAACGGAAACTTTTGACCCGCTTGACAACCTTCCAGAGCGTGACAATTCCGGAAGATTTGGCGGGCGCGAGGACAGCAATAGTTTCGGGCGCAACAATGTCGAAAATGACGATGAAAGCGTGATTGACGGCTTGCTTTCGGGCGCAAATCAAAATTCTTCTCGCAGCGACTTTTCACGAGACAGTTTTTCAAGAGACGGAGAAAGGGGAAACTTCTCGCGCGGCGAATTTGACAGAAATCGTGATTTTGGCCGCGACGCTTTCAACCGCAGTTTGAGAGAGCGCGAGGACAAAACGCTTTCCCAAGACGACCGCGACGCGCGAAACTCATTCCTTCGCGACAGCGAGCGATTGAACATGCGAAACGGCGGATTGGCGCGAGAAATTGAGCCGATTCCAGAAGAAGAGCCGGAAATCAACGAGCCATATGAATATGAAGTTCCGCCACTTGACCTGATCACAACCCAGAGCGTTGACCTTTCAACTTTGAACGAGGACGTTGCACAAAAACGCGTTATGCTTGAAAACACACTTGATTTGTTTGGCGTACCGGCAAAAGTGCAGGGCGTTGTCATTGGCCCGGCTGTGACGAGATATGAACTTGAAATGCCGCAAGGAATTTCTGTCCAAAAAATCAAGAATCGTGCGGACGACATTGCGCTTTCGCTTGCGGCTGAGGGGACAATTCGAATTGAGGCGCCAATTCCGGGCAAAAGCGTTGTCGGCATTGAAGTTCCAAACGCCTCAATCGCCACAATTTCGTTGAAAGACGTTTTGATGTCAAAAGAGTTCCAGCAAGCATCTTCGCCACTCACGTTTGCGCTTGGAAAGGACATCACCGGCAACACAATTTGCGCCGACATGAGAAAACTTACGCACCTTCTTGTTGCGGGCAGCACCGGCTCGGGAAAGAGCGTGTGCCTCAACTCCATCATTTTGTCAATTATCTACAAATCTTCGCCGGAAGATGTCAAAATCATTTTGATTGACCCAAAACGTGTCGAGTTTGCGTCATATGAGGCTCTGCCGCACCTTATTATGCCATCAATCGTTTGCGACACACAAAAAGCCATCAACACGCTCACTTGGGCGGTCAACGAAATGGAGCGCCGCTTTGATGCCATGGGCAGGGCGCGCGTGAGAGAAATCAGCGAATTCAATCAATCGCCAGACGTCTTGTCCGGAAAAGTGAAAAAGATGCCATATCTTGTCATCATCGTGGACGAACTTGCCGACCTTATGATGACCGGCAAAAAAGAAGTGGAAGAAAAAGTCTGCCGTCTTGCACAAAAGGCACGCGCGGCGGGCATTCACTTGATTTTGGCGACACAGAGGCCATCGACGGACGTCATCACGGGGCTGATCAAGGCCAACTTCCCATCAAGAATTTCTTTCGCCGTTGCAAGTTCATTTGACAGCATGACCATTTTGGATCGCGTGGGCGCAGAAAAACTCTTGGGCAAAGGTGACATGTTCTATTTTCCAAATGGCGCAAAAGACCCATATCGCGTTCAGGGCTGCTTTGTGACCACAAACGAAATCAACAAGATTGTCGATTTCTGCCGCGACAACAACAAGCCGATTTTTGACCCAGAAATTGAGCAACAAATCAACAATCCAAACAAAGGCAACGGCAACGGGCCGGGATATAACACCGAAATGGACGAACTTTTGCCGCAAGCGCTGAAAGTCTCCATTGAATGCGGCCAGGCCTCCGCGACAATGATCAGGCGCAAGTTTGCCATTGGCTATCCGCGCGCAGCACGCATCATCGATCAAATGGAGGCGGCGGGATATATTTCAAGCGCCGACGGGCCAAAGGGACGCACGGTTTACACGACCGAAGAAGAATTCCGCGAACTTTTTGGCGACGTGGAGTGAGCTTTTTAAAATAAAAGAAGAAAAAACAATGGATGAAAGATTGAAAAACAAAAAGATAAGCGCCATAAGTCTGGGGTGCGACAAAAATCGTGTTGACCTTGAGAAAATGCTCTTTCGCCTCTCTGATTATGGCTTTGAGATTGTGGACGATGTGAACGATGCCAACATTGTGATTGTCAACACGTGCGCGTTCATTTCTCCGGCGAAAAAAGAAGCACTTGAGAACATTTTTGAGATGTGCCTTTTGAAAGAGAAAGGAAAACTTGAAAAAGTGCTTGTTTCGGGCTGTTTGGCGCAGCGTCACCGCGCTGAGCTTCAAAAGCAAATTCCGGAAGTTGACCAATTTTTGAGCGTCCAAGACAACGAAAACATTTGCGAAGTCATCGAAAAGCTCTATGGCGTGCCACAGAGCAAACACAAAGACCGCTTTGGGCGCATTTTCACCAATCGCGGAAGTTATGCCTATCTCAAAATTGCCGACGGTTGCAGCAACGCTTGCTCATATTGCACCATTCCGCGCATCAAAGGAAGATATGTCAGCTTTGACATGGACGCTCTGGTGGACGAGGCGAAATATCTTGCAAAAAACGGCGTGAAAGAGCTTGTTTTGGTGGCGCAGGACGTGACACGCTACGGCGAGGACATTTATGGCGAAAATCGGCTGATTGACCTTTGCAAAAAGCTATGCAAAATTGACGGAATTGAATGGATAAGGCTGCATTATGCCTATCCTGAAAAGACGACAGACGAACTTTTGGAGTTCATCGCGCGCGAAAAGAAGATGTGCAAATATTTGGACATTCCGCTTCAACACATTGACGATCGCATTTTGACAAGCATGCGCAGGCGCTTGAACGAAGAAAAAACGCGCAAACTTGTGAAAAAACTAAAAGAAAAATATCCGCAAATTGCCCTTCGCACCACGTTTATTGTGGGCTATCCAAGCGAAACGCATGCCGATTTTGAAAAACTTTGCGACTTTTTGAAGGAAAGCAAGTTTGATTATGCCGGCTTCTTCCCATATTATCGCGAAGAAAACACTCCAAGCTATTTCATGGACAAGCAAGTGCGCGAGTTTGTCAAAAAACTGCGTTTGAAAAAAGTGCAAAAAATTCAAAATCAAATCGCCTCTAATCATGCACGTGAAAAAATTGGGCAAGAATTTTTGGCTCTTTTGGATTTTTTTGACGAAAGCAAGGGCGTTTTTGTTGGGCACACCGAATTTCTTTCGCCAACGGTTGACTTTGGCGTTGAAATTGTGGATAATGGAAATGTCAAGGTCGGAGACTTTGTGAAAGTGCGCTTTGTTGACTTTGACGGAGAAAATTTTAAGGCGACAATCGTTTAAGGAGAAAATATGAACCTTCCAAACAAAATCAGTGTATGCAGAATTTTGCTGATTCCAATTTTTATGTTTTTCTATCTTGCCACGTTCATTCCTTATGGAAAACTCGTGGCGCTGCTTCTTTTTGCGCTCGCGTGCTTCACCGATTTTCTTGATGGATACATTGCGCGAAGCAGAAATCTTGTCACCACGCTCGGCAAGTTTTTGGATAGCATTGCCGACAAGATTTTGGTGATGAGCGGCATTGTTTTGTTGATTGCCGTGCCAATTGTGCCAAATGGAGGGACGGTCTTTGCTCCGGCAATCTTCCCGACTTATCTTGGTGTCACATTTGCAATCATCATCATCGGGCGAGAGCTTATGATGTCGGCGCTTCGTCAAATTGCGGCGGCAAAAAATGTTATTTTGGCGGCCGATATGTTTGGAAAAGTGAAGGCAGTTTTCCAATTCATCACACTCATATATTATTTTGCCTACGCTTTCATCGTTGCAGAGTTCTATTCCAGCATTGGCACAAAAGTCAACATGATTTTGTCCATAATTGGATATGTGCTTTTGGCTTCAACCGCAATTTTGACAGTTTTCTCAATCATGAATTACATCACAAAAAACAAAAAAATTTTGAAGGAAGAAAAGGTTAAGAATGATGAAAAATAGAGTTGTTGCCTTCACAGGAAATCGAAATTTTCCTTTGGACGAGGTCGAAAAAAGTTTGTTGGGTCTGGGACATTTTGATTTTTCTTATGTGATTTGCAAACTTTTTGAAGAATGTGTGGGGGAGTGCAATCAAGATTTTGACACCGGCATTGTAATTTGCGACAATCATGACCTTGACAGGCTTCTTGAAAGCGTGAAAAAAGATGGCGATGCGCTTGAACTTTTGCACGAGCAGGCCGTTTCCCTCAAACGAGATGGAAAAAAGTTGCTCTTTCTTCCACTTGGGCTGAACTATGAAAGTTTTTTGAAGGAGTTTTTGGGAGATTTTGGCGCGCTTGTTTACAGCGTTTTTGGAAAAACAGCGGGCTATATTCAAAACATTTTCAACTCCATTCGATGTGATTATAAAATCATAACAAAAAGTTCGATTTTACATACTGTTTATTGTTCTTCGACCATAAATCCTCAGCTTCTTCAAAGTGCTTTTGGGGAGAATTTATATTCTCTTCAAAATGAAAGTGTTGCAAGTGCTTGCGCAAAAGTTTTGGAAAAAAGCGGACAAACTCTTGCTGTCGCAGAAGAGTTCAGCGCCGGGCTGGTGTGCGGAACGCTTTTGCAGGCCTGCAAATCAGGGCAAACAAACTTTTTGAAAGAGGCGCATATCTTGTCCAGTGAAAACGATCTTGAACGCTTTGGCATTTCGGCTGACTTTTTGCAAGAAAAAGGCATCGCAAGCAAAGAAACGGCTTTTGAATTTTCGAAAAATTTGATCAAAACCTCCGAAGCCGACCTTGTGATGACAATTTTGGGCGAGAATGAAAGATTTTTTGTTGCGATTGGAAACAAAGAGCAAATTCATGTCTTTTCCACCATTTTTGACGGGACGCGCGAAGAGAATCTTTCAAATCTTGTGGATTTTGCGCTCTTTCGCTTGATGCAAGTTGTGAAAAAGTGAGGATTTTTGAATGTGCCAGACGGCGCATTTTTTTCTTGTCATATTTTGTTATTTTGTTTTTATTTTGTTTTGAAAGTTGCAAAAAATTTGATATAATGAAATTGAAAAATTTTTTAGGAGAAAAAAATGGCAGAAAAAAAAGATGCACGAATGGAAGCGCTTGAACAAGCCCTTCTCAAAATTGAAAAAGATTATGGCAAAGGCGCAATCATGAAGCTTGGTGACAGGCCTTATCAAAAGGTGGAGGTCATCTCGACGGGGTGCTTGCCGCTTGATTTGGCGCTTGGAATTGGCGGGGTGCCACGCGGAAGAATCATTGAAATCTATGGGCCGGAAAGCTCAGGAAAGACGACTGTTTCTCTTCACATCATTGCCGAAGCGCAAAAAAATGGCGGCAGAGCGGCTTTTATTGATGCCGAGCACGCTCTTGACCCATCTTATGCCGAAAAACTTGGCGTTGACATCAAAGCGCTCTATGTCTCTCAGCCTGACAATGGCGAGCAAGCGCTCAACATTTGCGACACGCTCATTCGCTCGGGCGCTTTTGATGTGATTGTTGTGGACAGTGTTGCTGCGCTCACTCCAAAGGCGGAAATTGATGGCGAAATGGGCGACAATCACGTCGGCTTGCAAGCGCGCATGATGAGCCAGGCTCTTCGAAAAATGACTTCAGTTTCTTCAAAAAGCAACACGGCAGTGATTTTCATCAATCAGCTTCGTGAAAAAATTGGCGTGATGTTTGGAAATCCAGAGACGACCACCGGCGGAAAGGCTTTGAAGTTCTATGCCAGCGTTCGCCTTGATGTGCGCAAGACCGACACCATCAAAGAGGGGCAAAACGTCATTGGAAATCGCACAAAAGTGAAAGTTGTCAAAAACAAAATGGCTCCACCATTCAAAGTTGCTGAGTTTGACATCATGTATGGTCAAGGCATTTCGCGTTCGGGCTGCGTGCTTGACATGGCGATTGAACTTGGGCTCATCAAAAAGAGCGGGGCATGGTTCTCATACAATGATGAAAAAGTTGGACAAGGAAAAGAAAACACAAAACTTTATCTTGAAAAAAATCCAGAAATTTTGCAAGAACTTGAAACAAAAATTCGCGAGCAAATTGTGGGCGGAAGCGTCCAGGCAGAAACAGCCGATGATTCCGCTGATGAAGAAGAATAAAAACAAAAAGGGGGTTGACAAACTCCTTTTTTTATGTTATATTTCAATAAAATTTGTTGATCTTGAAATATCTTTAAGAAAGTCAAAACAAAAAGAGGGGAAAAGGTGGAATATCTCGACGTTGGCGGCAAAGAAATTGAGGGCAAGTTTTTGAAGCGCGTTATGCCAAAAGATTTGGATAAGAATGGTCGATTTGTTTGCAAAGAGCCTGTGCTCGTAATTGGCTCACATGCATTTGACTTGGTAAGAGGGAAGCTCACTTATGTCAAAATTGACGGAGTGATTTCGATTGAAGATGAGGCCTTTGCCGGCTGTGTCAACCTCAAAAAAGCCGACATAAATTTTGAACTTGACTATGATTTTCCGGCTTGTTATGATGCGCACATGTATTGGAAGAACAAAGTGATCAAAAATGAAGACGATTATTATGTAACTTTGGACGATTATATTCAAAAAGGCGATTATAGCGTTCACATCAAGGATGGTGCTTTCAACGACTGTGTGGATTTGAAATCTTTTCGCTTTCCTTCCAGAGTGGTCTTGCATGGCAGCCCGTTCCGACATTGTTACAAATTGACAGAATTGTTTTTTGACGGCCCTTTTCGCCTTGATATTGAACCGGAAATTATGAGCAAGTTTAAAAGTCCGAATTTGCTATTTCGCAAAGTGACTTTCAAAGATTGCAATTATGTGGAGAAGATGAATTTTTCAAAATTTGATGAAATCGACATTGATGCAATCGCGCCTTTTGAAAATTTGAAAGAAGTCAATTTGGATTGGAGTTTCATGGAGAAACGCAAATTTTGGAAAGAGGCGATTTCTCGTTATCCACAATTCTTCTTAAAGTTGCCAACAAGCTTATATCAAGATAAAAATTTCCAAAAAATTTGTCTCAAATCAGTGCCAGACGTTTTGGAAGCAGTGTATGGATATCCGGCGTGTCAAAAAATTTTTGAAAATTTGATTGACAAAAAATTGGAAATTGAAAAAAACAAGATGAAGTCTCGCGCGAAAATGTTGAAAAAACAAAAACATAAACGACAGACTCGGGGGGGGGATTCACGAACGCGATAAAATTTAAAAAACCGCAAAAAATCGCGGTTTTTTGTTGTTGTTTATTTTTTTTATTAAATTAAAATACAAAAACGCTTAAATATTTTTTAATTGATTTTTAAAGGCGATAAACATTTTTGTTTTAATTTATTTTGTTTTTATTTTCAAATTCTTTCTGCTTTTAATTTTTCTGCAATTGTGTTGTCAACAATGTTTGCCCAATTTGGCCTTGTTGCAATGGTGTTGTTAAATTCCAAAACGTCCACAAGTTTGTTGAAGGCTTCTTGGGTCAAAATCATGTCTTCTGACCAAGCGGAAATGGCACGATAGTTTTTCACCGATGCTTCAAGCTCGCTTAGCGTTGTGCCGACAAAAGAATCCTCCAAAGATTTTGCAACTGTGGCGTCAGTGTTGTCTTTGATGAATTTTGTGGCGCGCAAGATTGCGCTGATGAACTTTTCCGCAACATCGCCATGCTCTTTGAGATAGCCCTCGCGTGCGGCAAAGCAGGTGTATGGCACAGTGTCATGCAAAAGTTCGCCAAGACTTGCAACAATGGAATATGACGAGTTTTGTTTTGTCATGTTTGTTGCGACAGGTTCGAAAAGCGCACAAAAATCGATGGTGTCATCGCTTGCCCAAACAGAAGCGGTGTTGTTGAAATCGACGTCCGAGCGCACTTTTACTTTGTCTGCGCCGTCGCCAATATCAAGGCCCTCTCTGTCCAAAATGTAGTTCAAAATCATTGCTGGCATTCCACCCGGGCGACCGCCGATGATTGATTTTCCTTTCAGGTCGTCAAGCGTGAAGTTTGGCATTGGTGTCTTTGAAACGATAAATGAGCCGTCGCATGTTGTCAGCTGTCCAAACACTTTTGGCGCGTCAGCGACGTGTTGTGTATAGACCGATGTTTCTGGTCCCGCCAAAATGATGTCCGCCGAGCCGCTCAAAAGCGCGTTCATCGAGACGTTTGAGCCGCCGCCATTTGTCAGCGTCACAGTCAGCCCTTCATCTTTGAAATAGCCGTTGTCCATGGCCACATAGAGCGGGGCATAGAAAATGCTGTGGGTCACTTCGTTGAGTTCAATTTTGTTCCAGTCGCGCTCGCCACAGCCAACTGCCAAAACAGCCGTCGAACAAATCATCAGAAGTGCCAGGCAGCAAAAGCCAAGTTTTTTCCAAATTTTCATTTTTCCTCCTTACAAAATTCATCTTATGCGCCAAAGTGATTTTGTGTTTTTTTTGTTTTGAGTTGAATTTTTGCATCAAATTCACCTGAAAAAATCTTGTGTTTGACAAAAATGCTTTGTTTTTTTGCGCTTTTGTGATATTATTAAGTGAATTTTGTTTTAAGGGTGAAAAATATGCTTGACAACAAATATAACTTTTTAGAAAAAGAAGAAAAATGGGAAAAGTTTTGGCAGGAAAACGGCGTCTATAAATTTGACCCAAAGTCCAACAAGCCGACTTTTTCCATTGACACACCGCCGCCAACAGTCAGCGGACATCTTCACATGGGACACATTCTCAGCTTTTCGCAGGCGGACATGATTGCACGCTATCAGCGCATGAAAGGGAAAAATTTGTTCTATCCTCTTGGCTTCGACAACAACGGCTTGCCGACCGAACTTTTGGTGGAAAGAGAGAAAAAAATTCGCGCTCACACAATCCCACGCGAAGAATTCACGCAAATTGCGCTTGATTTGGTGGCAAAATTCAATCAGGACTATCGCGACCTTATGGTTCGCGCCGGCATGAGCTGCGATTTGTCGCTGGGATATAACACAATTGACCAACGAAGCCAAAAGACCAGCCAAAAATCATTTATCGAACTTGCAAAAAAGGGGATTGCATATCGCGAAGAGAAGCCTTCGCCATGGTGTGCTCGCTGTCACACAAGCGTGGCGACTGCCGAACTTGAGGACAAAGAATTTTCTTCAGTTTTCAACTTCTTGAACTTTCGCTTGGCGGACGGGTCGGGCACAATTCCAATCGCGACCACAAGGCCGGAATTTTTGCCGGCGTGCGTGGCAATTTTTGTCAACCCGGACGATAAGAGATATGCCCATCTTGTCGGCAAAAAGGTGAAAGTGCCGCTTTTTGAAGAAAACGAGGTGACTGTGTTTGCTGACAGCAAAGTTGGCATTGACAAAGGCACGGGAATTGTCATGTGCTGCACTTTTGGAGACCAGACCGACGTGGAGTGGTGGAGGGAATTTCATCTTCCGCTCAAACGCGCCATTGATGACGGCGGGCGCATGACCGAGATTGCCGGAAAATATGCCGGCATGAAGACTACTGAGGCGCGAAACGCCGTGATTGAGGACTTGAAGAAAGAGGGCTATCTTTTCCGTCAAGACCCACTTGTTCACTCTGTTAAAGTGCATGAAAGATGCGAAGAGCCGATTGAGTTTTTGTCCAAAAAACAGTGGTTTATCTGCACGTCATCGCCGGAACTTAAAGAAAAATGGGAAGAACTAGGGAATCAACTTGAATGGCACCCAGAAAGCATGAAGGCGCGCTATATGGCTTGGGTGAAAAATTTGAATCAAGACTGGTCAATTTCGCGCCAACGCTATTTCGGCGTGCCGTTCCCGGTTTGGTATTGCAAAAAGTGCGGCAAGCCAATTTTTGCGCGCGAAGAGGACCTTCCGGTCAATCCGCTTTCCAGCATGCCGAAAGAAAAATGCGAATGCGGGTGCAGTGAATTCGTGCCAGAAAGCGACGTCATGGACACGTGGGCGACATCTTCTGTGACGCCACAAATCAACTGTGGCTGGGCGGAAGATGAAGCCGCTTGCGCAAAGAGAATGCCAATGGATATGCGTTTTTGCGGACGCGATATCATCACAACGTGGAGTTTGCGCACAATCATCAAGGCATATTATCATCAAGGCTGCTTGCCGTGGAAGAGTTTGATTGTCAACGGCTGGGTTATGGCTGACAAGGGCGTCAAACTTTCAAAACATCTTTCAAATTCCAAACTTGGCCCAAATGAAATGATCAAAGCTTATGGCGCGGACGTCATTCGCTATTGGTGCGCCATTGGAGCTTATGGGCGGGACATCATGCTGACGGACGACGGGCTGAAAGATGGATATAAACTTTTGAACAAACTTTGGAATGCGTCAAAATTTGTCCTTTCGTTCATGGAGGACTATGTGCCGCAAAAGCCGGCAAAAGTTCTGCCGATGGACAGATTTATCATGCACAAATTCAACGAGGCTTTTGAAAAGACTTGCGCACAATATGAAAACGTTGAAATGGGCTATGCCAAAGCCGAAATCGAAAAATTCTTCTGGAATTTCTGCGACAACTATATCGAACTTGCAAAAAACCGTCTCTACAAGCCGGAAGTCTATGGTCAGGAAGCCAAACAGTCGGCGCAGTGGGCGTGCTACAACGTGCTTTTGGGGACAATCAAACTTTTTGCCATCACAATGCCGCACGTGACGGAAGAAATCTATCAAGACTATTTCAAAAAGTTTGAAAAAGAAATTTCAGTTCATCTTACACAGCTTGAAAAACTTGACGTCGAAGACGAAAAAGACATTTTGCAGAGCGGGGACATGGTGTTTGAAGTTGTCTCGCGCGTGAGGGCGTTCAAGGGCGAAAAGAAAGTCAGCATGAAAACAGAAATTGACGAAATGACCATCTCAGCGCCGAGCCTTGACTTTTTGAAAGCGTGCGAAGATGACATAAAAGCGGTGACATCGGTGAGAAAGATCAATTTCAAAAAAGGCAAGTTTGATGTGGAAATTGGAAATCCAATTTTGTAAGAAAACGAAAACTGAAAAACAGCATTCAAATGATTGTTAAAAACTTGCGACAAAAATTCTTTGAAAAGAATAGCAAAAAAATAACAAAATTCAAAAAAACGCAAAAAACACCGGATTTTTGCGTTTTTTTTGCAAAATTAAAAAAATATAAATTTATTATTGGTTAAAAATTTAATTTCAAGAACAAGAAAAACAAGTGGCAAAAATTATGAAATTTTAAATTTGTTTCAAACTTGGTTTGCAAAAAGAGTTGGCATATGATATACTTTTTTTATGCAAAAGACAAAAGATTCAAGTGTTTTTCATGACAAAGAAATTCAAAAAATCATCAAAATGATGAGCGACAAAAATTCTCTGCCAGAAAAGCGTGCAAAAGCGCAAAATATAGGTGTGACAAAAGTTGCGGGCGTTGGACTTCGCGAACGCGTCAAATCGTTTTATGGAAAAATTTCCTATGCCATTCCGCCATTCATTCTTTTTGTTTCGGTTTTGGTTGTTACATATTTTGGAAATCAACTGATTTATGACATGAACGGTGGTGTTGGCGGGTCGGCATATCCTCACATTCCGCTCGATGACAAAATTCCGCTTGTTTCTTGGTTTGTCTATCCATATTTTTTGACGTTTCCGCTTGGAATTGTCGCGTTTTTCTATTTGGCCTATTCCAACAAA
>CANQWP010000010.1 GCA_947627585.1 uncultured Clostridia bacterium | reverse complement strand
TTCAACAAAACTCGTTTGAATGCTGTTGCTTGAGTTGTCAAGGACAAATCCAGCGGTGATTGAATTTATGGAATCCATTTGGTTGTTGATTTGGACATTCTTTGCAAAAGAAGCGCTGATTTGCCCATCGTTTTTGATGACAAATCCGGCAACCCCGCCCGTTTCGGTGCTGCGATTTCCGCCCTGGCCTTGAATGATGAAGGTTTCAGTGGCCTGAGTTTTCAGCCAAGTGTTTTCGCCCTCTTTGATGATGTGTTTGAAGCTTTCACCACCAACTCGGCAGTTCACAATTGAAGAATTGTTTTCAATTGCAAATCCGGCAACGGAACTTCTTATGTTGTTTGCGCGCATATAACTTTCGTTCATGAAATATGCTTGCCCGTTTTCGCCCCTTGTGTATGTCACAACAAGTCCGTTTGTGGAGCGCGAAGCTTGCTGAAAGTCGCTCTTGTATGAAACAACTTCGCAGTTATAGATGATTCCGTCATTGAGAATTGCAAAGCCGGCAATTTGAATTTGCGTGAATCTTGAAAGGTTGACGGCAATTTGTCCCGCGCCATAGATGTTCACGCGGACATTTTTCAGCGTTGTGCCATCTTCGACATGATTGAAGAGTGCCAAATTCAAATCTCCGCTTTCCGGCAGTGCAAAACTGTTGAGATGAATTGTGAATCCGTTTCCGTCAAGGCTCTTCAAGAGCGTTGTGTCAAGCGGGGTATAGTTTTCAAGCACAATGTCGTTCATCAAAATGTAGTTTTCAGCTTTTTCGCTTTTTGTCGCAAAATCGACAAATTGATCGCCCGAGAAGATTTGCGTTGGGGTCTCTTCATCAGTCCAAGTTTTCACAACAATCACAAAATCATAGTCATAGAAGAATTCAATGCCTTGAGAAATGATTGTTGTGCGAAGCCTCATCAGTTGTGTTCCGGTCTTGAGCCCGACAACTCTGACATTTTCATTTGCGTCGGCTGTGATTCTGAAAAGCCCGTCTTCATTTTGAACGATATTGCCATAGTTTTCGTTGTAAATTGCACTTTCCGTGTTGCCATCAACGAAATATAGTTGTTGTTTCAATGTGAGCGGAGTCAAAGTCCCGCTGAAAGCATCATATCTATAGTTAATATAATAATTTGCTTTTTCATTTTGATATGAATGTTGTTTCAAGAAATCGCGGCGGCTTGCTTCAAGTTGTTCTTTCGCTGCTTCGTCTTCAGGGCTAAACGTCGAATAATGCGCAGGAAGAAGTGGATAATTGAAGTCCAAAATGTCTCCAATGGCATTTTGAGACGAGATATATGAATAGAAGGCATCATATTCTCTTCCATTATAGGTTTCCGTTCCGCTAACAGAGTTCAGCGAAATGTTTTCTGTGTCCACGGTGAAGTCAACAAGAATGACTGTTGCGCGTGTTGTTTTGATGTCTTGAATGCCATTGATCACCCTTGCAACTTGGGCGTTGACTGTGAATTCGCCGTTGTCGTTTCCGTTTGCAAGAAGTGCAGAAACTGACGCGGAGATTGTCGCCGTATATTCTTTGTAATTGTCGTGAAGTGTTTCATTTGTCGGTCCAAGGTTGATGCCGTCCCCCGCTCCACTGAGTGAAATTTGTCCGCCATAAAGCTGTTGGTCAAGGCCAAGTCTCACGCTGACGGTTGCGGTGCTGCCTTTTGCCAAAAGATAGATTGATCTTCCATTGACGGAAATCTCTGCGTCTGGCATATAGTCAACTGTGACGTCTTGCGAGCGTGAATATGGCTCGCCATTGCCAAAGAATGTGGCTGTGAATGTCAAGTCTTGATCAGCATTGAACATTCCGGTTATGTAAACTCTGAAATAATAAACCCCCGAGCCCGTTCTGTCCTCGTCAGTCAAATCAATGCGAATGCCGTTTGAAAGCGAGGAAACGTTGGAAGCCACGCCATAATATCCGCGGCTGCCGTATGCGAGTCTTGAAATGTTGATTGTCGATTCCGGAGCGTTGTGCGTCAAGGTGAAATATTTCATCTGTGCAAAGGCCGGGCTGACCGTGACGGCCACAATCGCATCGGAAGAAGGTGGAAGAGTGTTCAAGATTGTGCTCGAACGCTGATAATATGTAACAGAATTGTAAATCGCTCTTTGACTTATGGAATAGATGGAAATCGAAACATCTTCAATTTCTTGAGGAATCACACTGAGAGTGACAACTTTTGCAAAGCTCTCATCTTCTTGCTGACTTGTTGCATTGACAAAAAGTTTGATGTCTTGATATTCTTTCTCAACAAGGTGTTTCTTCTCGTCGCTTACACGAACAAGCACGCGATAACGCATTTCATTTTCGCCAAGCGTTGCAACATTGCTCCACGAAACATCCAGCCACAAATTGTCGTCAATTTGGAAATTGTTGTCTTGTGAAAGCTCAAATCTCTTTCCGTCATATTCAAGTTCAAACGCAAGATTGTCCTCGGCGTTGTCGCTTGCAAGCACAACATTGAAAGATGCGCTTTCCGAAACTTTGAAATTGAGATGTTCTGCGTTTTCAATTTCAAGAGCGGTCGCCCCATCAAAGACGGAAACGGAAAAGTCTTTTGTCCTAAGTTCGCTGAGGCTCGTCTCATATTCTTTCAAACTTTCATCAAGCCCAACAACACTCAAAAATGCCTTCAAATGTGTTGACGTGCCGTTCAAATGGCTCTCTGTGCCGGTCAAAAGCAAACTTGTGCTATTGCTTTTTTCAACTTTCACAAAATTGTCTTTTTGAACTTGCCCGTCAAATTCAAAGTCAACATTATATTTGTCTTGGCTGAGCAGCCTGCTAGTTCCATTCAAAGAAATGGGGTTGTCAAAGTTAAAGAGTACAGTTTTTGCTTTGTTTGTGCCTTTTTGAAGAAGCAAAATTTGTCCATCTTCCAACTCTCGGTCGCTCACGGAAGCGGAAAGAATTGGAAAACTGTCCAAAATCAGCACTTGAAAATCCTGACTGTTGGTCAAATCCATCTTTGACTGAACATGAAGTGTGATTTCACTGAGAGATTTGTTTCGAACTTGCACTGAAGTTGCACCAACAGTCAAGTTGTTTGAAGTTGAGGACACCAAAATGCTTCGGGCTTGTCTTGAGGACAGCGCTGCGTCAGAAAGCGTAAAGAGGTCTTTGATTTGAATGGTGTTTCTTCTTTCAAGTGCAGAGCTATCGGCATCATTCAAAATAATGTTTTCGTCAGCAAGAGCATATCTGAACAAAACACCCTTTTTGCCTCCAACCTTCCAAGATTGAAGAGGCTCAAGATTATCTTTGATCACAAGGTTTGTCGGCTCAACGGCGACGTTTTGCACCGTTTTTGAAAGATGCACAAAGCCAAAGTTGACATCCGTGTCAATTTCTTCGCCTGTGCTCCAAATTGGCTCGCCGTTTTCGTCAACTTGCTTTTCAAGCTCTCCGGTCACAGTCCCCCAATTTGCATCAAGAGTAAACGACGAATATGTTGTGTCCTCGTCAACAAAAACGTCGATGGTTGGAGTCGTTCCTTCAAAATATGTGATGTATGAATTTGTGATTATCAACCCATTTTCGCCTGTTTGGCAAGTTGGAAGTTTGGCGCTTCCCAAAAATGCAAAGCTCTCTTGAACTTTTGCGCCCACCTCGTTTCTGCCGACAAAAGCTGCAACATGTTCGCTGTTGTCGCCGTTTGAAATCAAGTCTGAAATCGAAAGATTTTGATCATTCAAAATTGGATATGCATAAGCAAAGCTTCTCAAAATTTCGCTGTCTTCTCCAGCATATCCAACCAGTCCGCCGACAACAGCGCCGGCCGAAGCAGAAATTGTGTTTGTGCCGTCCTCAAACTTATAGAACTCAAAACTGCTGTTTGAAATTGTTGCTTCGTTGCGACCAACAAGTCCGCCCACAGAAGGAGTTGCGGCTGCAAAGGTTGCTTTTCCCGCATCAATTGAAAGCCCGCCTGCCGTCACGCCGTCAAAAGTCCCCAAGTTGAGCCCAACAACTCCACCCACTGCAGATAGGGTGTTTTCATTTGAGACAGAAAGCGTGCTGCTGTTATATTTTCCGTTCGCAAAGAACACGTCAACATAAACGTTTTCAATTCTGCCTTCATTGATGTTTGCAACATAGCCGGCATAGGCTGCCCCGTCACGCACGCTTCCACTTGCCGTGACATTCCCTGCAAATGTGAGGTCGCGCAAAAGTCCAGAAAGATGGCTGACAAATGTTTGGCTGTCGCCAGAGAGAGAAAGTGTGACCCTGTCGTCATGACCAAAAATTCCGCCGCTGAGATCGGAAAATGTTTGCCAATCAGCGAGTGTCAAGTTGTTCATGATTTCATAATAGCAACTTGTGTCCGGAATGTTTCGAAGCTCATCTGCGGTGTAAAGCCTGATTGCCGTTTCTTCAAAAGCTCCATCAGCAACAACAACGCGAATTTTCAAAATTATGTCGCTGTTGAGGATGTGCTCTCCGTCATTGTTCAAGAAATAGTTGCAATATTGTCCAGCATTTTCGTCAGTTTCTCCAATTCCAACAAGGTCGTTATAGACAAGAGGCAAGTTGCTCAATGGAACATAGTCGGCATAAATCCCTTTCCCCTCATCATAGCGATAAACAAGCATTTGTTCAATTTGATTGACGCGCTTGATCATGTCTGACGGCAAAAGATAGATGTATCCATATCCACCCGTGGTAGATTCGTTCAATGTCAAATTGACGGTTTGCCCAACTTGGCTGATTTCAAAAGAATTTGTTGCGCCCGGATTTGAACTGAACTCTTGGCGGAACACATATCGAAGCGAAGAGTTGTTTGCGCTTGCCGGTTTGACAGAAGCGGCAATTGTGAAGTTCCTTTCATTGAAATTGCTTGATTTTGTGTTGAGATAAATTTCTCCATCTTCAGTTTTATTTGTCCAGGTGACGCTTTCAACTCGCTCCATGTTGCGCAAATTGATTTTTATGTCTGTTTTGCAAATGTAGGTGTTGAAATCTTGGTCTTTATAGTCATAATAAATTGTCAAAACATCATCAAAAGTCGGCTCAAAATTGGTCGATTTGGCCGTGATTGTGAACGCAAGAATCCTTCCGTCTGAAACAAATCTGATTCGAGAAAGTGAATAATAATCATTTTCAAGTTCCATTGGCTTCAAAACCGTTGAAAAAATCTTGACCAAGGCTTGCAAGTTTGTTTGAAACAAATTCAAAATATGACAATTTTCCGGTGTAAGTCGGAATGTTTTGGTCATTTCTTAACGCCACCATAACATCGACTGAGGCGCGCGACATGTCCGCAATGCTCAGTGTCTCTTGAGTGTAAAGTGTCGTCTCTTTCACATTTGGTGTCAATGTGCGCACAGAAAACAAAGTTTCCAATGCAAAGAATCGAGCAAGAGTGACTTGTTTTCGGCCATTTTGTTGGTCATATGCCCAGCCCTTGAACAGAACACAAACATATCCTTTAAACGCATTGTTTGAAATTGTCAAGCGCCCTGTTTGAGGATTGATTGAAAAGAGCAGACTGTTGACATCCGTAAACAAATTTGCAAAAAATTGTTGCGCCACTGCATCCAAATATGCAGGATTGTTAAAGAAATTCTCAAGCGCTGTTTCTGTGTCCATGTCTGGAAACATTCGCGAAATTTCTTGAAAAACGGGGATGTAATAGCCATTATCGTTATAGTCTGCCATGCCTTTGACAGCAGTCCAAACTGGCAAAAATTTCACTTCAATTTCGGCAGAAGCCGGTGTTGAGAATTCAAGTGGAAGGTTGGCCCCAGCTTCAAGCACAAGTCTTGAGAGCGAATTGCTGTTGTTTGAAGTTTCGATGTCAATAAGCCCATGATCATTAACAACATAGCCTTGTCCAGAATATTCTTCTTCAAAAACGCTTGAGGACTGTTTGTTTCCATTGTTTATCGAAGCGCTTTCAAGTGGCATGAAAGCATAGATATGAAAATCTTGAGATCTCCTTCCAGTGACATGTTCAAAATGGAAGGTGGTTGAAGCATCAAAGCCATAGCCAACAAGAGAAATCGAGAAGTTGACAAACATATATGGCCTTTCCCCAGGCACAAAAGCCTCCGGCTCAAGCTCTTCAAGTTTAAACTGAACATTATTGTCAAGAATCAATTTCAATCCATTCAATGATGTGAGACCATCAATTTTAACACGATCAAAATCAACCGTTTTTGAAGAGTTTTCTTTGCTTGAAGAGATAAACTTGTCCGAAATTTGCTCGCCGTTTTCATATGTCACGGCAATTTCCTTGTTGTCTCCAATATGATACAAATCAAAGTTGACATATGTGGATTTTGGATTAACCCCCGAAGATTCAAATTGCACCTCAACATTTGCAAGGATGTTTTCAATGGCATCACCAGCAAGCAAATAAAGCACTTCGTTGTTGCTTAAATAGTCAGAGCATATGTTTTCACTTGCGCCAGCTCGCGAAAAGCCAATTTCTCGGCCTCGACTGTCGCGGAATTCCAAAACTTTCGAAATATTGTTTTCATTGACAGTTTGTTGCCTGCCCTGCTCGTCTGCAATCCTTAAACTTCCAAAAGCACTTTGATTCAAATTAATCAAAATCCTGAATTTTTCATTGACTGTGACAGTTTCCGGCCTCAACAAAACATGAAGAGCATATCCGAATGAGTCAACATATGATGAATATACGTCAACTTTTCCTTCGTTCAATGTGTCTCCGTTGTCGTTCTGAACCTGGACGCTTTCAACAGTGAAGCCAACGTCAACTCTTGCCAATTTCTCTGACGTGTCCACCGAAAAAGCATAATCCCGATATTGAATTCGAAGATAGAAGAAGAATTCTCCTGATGCCAGGTTGTTTTCAGTGTCAAGCGCATCAATCCTAAATCCATAAGAATATGTACCTTCATTTTCGTTTGGCTCGCGAACATCGGTCAAATTGAAGCCAAAATATCTTCCATATTCCTTTTCAGACAATTCAATTTTGCCTGCGCCAGTGTCTTGCATGACAACAAGTTCAAGATCCACTGGGTGTTTGGAATTGAGTGTGAGATATCCCCTCAAATTTGAAAGGTCCGCATCGTTGCGTTTGAGCGAGAAAGAAAGGTCCTCTGCCGCGTTTTCTCCAATCACAACCTTTTCTCCGCCAAAATCCGTGAGCGTAAATTTTGAAATTGTGGCTTCTTCCAAAATGTCAAATTCGACCCAATCGGAAATTGATGTGTTTTCAACAAAATAGGCTTTCAATCGGATTGTGTTTTGGACATAGTTTTCATACACAAAAAGTTTTCCGTCCTTGATTTCGGCCATTGGATTTTCTGGGTCGCCAAGGGTTTTGTTTGAAACGTCCTCGTTGTCATAGAAGGCCCAATCCACATCGTTTATGTTTGCAGTGATTGGCGAAAAGTTGAAATAGTCTCCAAAAACAATTTCCCGCCCCTTTGCAAAATCGCGCTGCTCCCTGATTGCAAACTTGTTGGAATGATTGTTGACACTGTCCAAGGTCACTTCGTCAATGCTTTCAATCACAGTATTGACCGTCACATCAATCAGCGCGCTTTGTTTTCGATCTTCAACAGAAGTAACTTTGACTTGGGCTTGTCCGCTTCGGGATGCGTGGATTGTGAAGGAATATTGTTCTTTGCTCTTTTTTGTTGCATAGCGCCCATCGAGATAAATGATGTCTTCTCCATTAACAACTTCAACATAAACTCCGTCATCGGAATTTTTGAGTGTCACGTTGATTGTCTTTTGCAAATAGCTCTGCTCAGCATTGTTTTTGTCATTGGTTGTGATGACAACGCTTTGCTGATCGACAGAAAGAGAAACGTTCTTGTCGCACGCCGTAAGCAACAATCCTCCAAAAATTGTAAAAACACTGATCAAGACCAAAGCCAATTTCTTCATGTGTTCCTCCACAGTTAATATTTGCAATCCAAAATTTTTTATAGCCAATTCTCAAGTTATATATATTATAATATTTTCAACAAAAGCAAGTCAAATTTTGATCAAAAGTTTTCAAATATTTTTTAAAAAAAATAAAAATTAAAAAAAATTGAAAAAAACAAAAATTAAATTTCCTTAAACATTTTTTGATCAAATGGCAAAAAAGGCAAAATTAAATCAAAATAAATTGCAAAAAAAATAATAAAAAATGCAAAAAATAGGGCTTTTTTGCATTTTTTTAATAATTTTAATTTATTTTTTTTCTTCTTTTTTTAACGTGCTCTTTCCATTTCTTTAAATTTGTTTTTTGTTGCTTGTCCTCCGCGAATGTGCTTCTCTTCAAAGTTTTTGTCCAAAATCTTTTTCACTTGTTCATACATTTCTTTGTCCACAACGACCAATCTTTTTGAAAGATCATTGTGCACGGTACTTTTGCTCAGATTGAAAACTTTTGCTGTCTGCCTGATGGTCTCTTGCGTGCCAGAGATATAGCGTGCAACTTGCAAGGTCCGTTCTTTGATATATCCTTTCATGTTCCCTCCATAGACAAATTTTTGTCATAAAAAAGTCTATGAGGGTTTTTGTCAAAAAATGTCGAAAAAAGAAAAATAAGGCCAAAAGACCTTATTTTTTCAGTTTCTCAATCAATTCAACAATTTGGCCAATTGTTTTGACCTGACCAATTTGTTCGTCAGGAATTGTGATGCCATATTCTTCTTCCAAAGTCATGAGCATCTCAATCACGTCAAGCGAATCTGCGCCCAAATCTTCCAAAATATTTGATTCTGGCTTGATTGAGTCCTGTGAAATGCCAAGTTGTTCAGCAACCAATTCTTTAACTTTATCAAAAATCATGTCAAACCTCCACGATTTTATGATAACATATTTTTGCTTGAAAACACAACTTTTTTCACAAATTTTTCAAATTATTTGCTCTGCAAGTCAAGATAGTTGTTTGGATCGACCTCAACCCCATCTTTGAAAAGCGTGAAATGCAAGTGGTCGCGTTCCATTCCGCTTTCATAGCCCGAGCTTTGAGATGCCTCGCCAATCTTTTGGCCTTTTCTGACAGTGTCGCCTTTTTTCACATGAATGTTCTCGTCAAGAGAAGCATAGACACTGACAAAGCCGTCCGCGTGTTCAATCGTGACAGTTGTGCCCTCAAGGGTGTTTGTGTCGATGTTTGAAACAACTCCTTCACAAACTGCCAGCACATTTTTGTCCTCAGATGCAAAGTCCATGGACAAGTGGATCTCATATTTTCGAGTCCCCTCCACGTGTTGCAGCCGGCTGTCACTATAGTCCTTCAAAACTTCGGCATTGTTCATTGGCAATCCAAATTCAATTGGCGTTGTTGAAACAGGATTGACATTGTTTGAAATGCTGAACGCAAGAATAAGCGCAAACGCGACCACAAGCGCACACCCCAAGCCAACAGCTCCAAACTTTTTGAGATTTCTTTTGAATTTGTTTTCTTGATTGATTTCCATCTTTTTACCTCCACGCATGTTTTTTGACAAAGTTTGGATTTTTTAAACATAAAAACTGGAAAATTTTACAAAATTTATTGAAAAACGCAAAAAAACAGGCTTTTTTGCCCATTTGTTTATTAAGACAAATCTCAATAGCCTGTCAAAATCATAGGAAGTCCAGCAATCACAAGTCCATCTTTTGAAGCAATTTGCAAATTGACTTTTTTGTTGTTCAGTGAAACGCTTTTTGCAAAAAATGGTGTGTAGGCATTCACAATTTGAATTCCATCAACATTTTCTTCGCTGATGATCTTTGCTTTCATATTCTTCAAGATTTCTTCGGCGGAAGTCGAAGAAAAATAGAATTGAATTGCCTCAAAATCTTTCACTTTGTCAATGTTTTTGCTGGCTTGGTTCAAAGAACAAAAATTGAAAATCAAATCACCGCACTGGACGGTTTCGACGTCAAACTTTTCGGCATAACTTGAATCATCAACAAAGCAAACTTCTTGTGCCGGCAAAGAGAAGATTGGCATTTTTGCATTTTTAAACTCAAAAGTCACCCCAAGACAAATGGCAAGCAAAACAAAGACAATCAGTTTTTTCATACATAAAATATTTCCAACTTTTTTGTGACAATACAAAAAAAAGAAAGAATGTTGATTCTTTCCAATTTTTTAAGCAAATTTTCTCAAAAAAGCGCAAAAAAGCACCATTTTTCATTAAAAATTTTTCAATTTATCACCAAAAGAAAAATGAAAACAGCAAAAACTGCAAGGCTGACAAAAAGCCCCGCCCAATTTGTCAAAGGTTCAAAATTTGTTTTTCTCTTTGGCTTTGCGTTTTGTTTGACAGTCTCTTCAATCTTTGGCTCTTCCAAAGGCGCCTTTTCAACTTCAACGGGCTCGGCCTTTTTCTCTTCAATTGGCTGGGTTTTTCTCAAAGCCTTTGGCGGCTTTGGCAAAGGCACTTTTTTCTCTTCCATAACGTCCTCTTAGGCATATTTTATAACAAAAAGAACAAAAAAGTCCACCTTTTTGACCCTTATTCAGCATTTTTCCAAATATTTTGGTCAAATTTTGTTTCCAAAGTCTCCACGACAATGGTCAAAATATATTTTTCACCGCTATAATATGTCACGTCTTTGGACGTCACAACGTAGTTGCAAAAAGTGATTTTGTTCCCGCCATGCAAAATGTCGTCAAAATAATAATATCCGTCCTCCGCTTTTTCAAAATGGTCGGTCGTGATGAAATCGAAAGGCGTCTCATTTTCCGCGCCAAAAATTTTTGCCTTAACCCTGACGCGAACGTCCGCATTCAAGTTTTCGGCACTGATTTGAATTGTTTGCGGAATGTTCTCATTTGGGAAAAACGACCCGTCAAAAGTCATTGAGGCCACGCTGGCTTGATTTGGCTTCACCCCGATTGACAAAGTGTCCCCAACCACCAGGTCGCTTTTTGTCCCCAAAAAAGTCAATGAAGAAAAATATCCCAAAACCCCAAGGACAATTGATACAATCAGTGCGGCAGAAAGAATTATGACCGCAAAAAGCCATGCGATGTCTTTTTTTTGCATGATAATAGTTTTGGTATCAAAAATTTTTTTATACAAAAAGCCCAAAAAGAGGGTCATTTTTCAATTTTGTTTTGTTTTTTTCTTCGAATGTTTCGCTCACGGCGGAAATTGTCAATTTGCACTTTTCGAAATTCCTGACTTTCGGCTTGAAGCGCAAGGCGTTTTTTTACCCAACGATATTTTCTGTTGCCATACACCGTGTCATAGGTCAAAATTCCAAGCCCTTGCAGCAAATAGAAATAATAAGAACAGAATCTCCACAACAAAAGCGCCCAGAATGTGTTTCCGCCAAGATATGACTTGAACAAGAACGAGAACGTGATTTCGTTCATTCCCGTTCCGCCTGGCAGAGGAATGAAACTTGATGCAAGTTCAATCATCGCCGTATAGATGAAGAAAGTTCCGTAGTTTCCAGGAGCGTATCCAAAAGCCTCGCCACTCGGGAAAATTTTGTAGATGAAGAATGGAATGGTGTAAAGAAGCACATTTCTGATTGCGTGTAACAGAATTTGATAAATCACATCAAGTTTTGCGTGGCTATATTCTTTCATAATGTTCTGATAGTCTTCAACGAAATGGGATACTTTTTCATATGTTTTGTCATAGTTTTTCACCAAATGCATCTTTTTCAGAAGTTTCAGCACCCAAGTGACAAGTTTGTTTCCCAATTTTTTGGAAAAGGAAACAAACATGATGAAAGCAATCATCAAGAGCCCCAAAATGAAGCCAATGATGCTGGCGGCGGAAACAAGAGAGCCCATGTTGTTGGTGAAAGAAAGAATAAGGCATACGCCCGTGATGATGATCCATGTGATATTCTGAAACAAAAGTTTTGCAATTGGAATTGAAAGCGCTGTTGAACCCGGAATGTCCCGCCCGGTCAAATAGGTGACCATAAACGCCTGTCCACCGGAGGCAAGTGGTGTCACAGCATCATAATATCTCATGATTCCAAGAGATTTATATGATGTGCTCCACCTGCTTCGAAGCGTTTTGCGATAAATCATTCTGTGAACGGACATAACATCCACAACAATCACTCCCACAAGCAACAAAAGCACATACAAAAGATTGATATAGTTGATTTTTGTGATGTCAAGTTTGGAAAAGTCATCGGTTGTGAGAACGTTCCAAATCAAAATTCCTGCAACAAGAGCAACGTTAAAGAAAAAAAATACAATGTTTTTGATTCTCGTGTTTTTGTTGTGAGATTTCGATACTTCTTTGCTGGCTTCTTCAACCTTTTCTTCAACAATCTTGTTCTCTTCTTCAGAAAGTTTCTTTTCTTCCATGCTTTTCAGTTTTTTTTGTCGATATGATTTCAATTTTGAAAATGCATGAGAAAAAAAAGATTGTTTGACAGGTTCAGCAATCGTGTTTTCAGGCTTTTCTTTCAAAATTTCTTCTTCTTTTTCGGAAAAAACTTTGTCGGCTTCTTTTCCTTTCAAGCTCATGTCTATGATTATAGCAAAAAAAAAGGCCCTTGTCAAACAAGAGCCGAAAAATTAATACAAATCTTTGAAATTGGTTTCGTTTGCTTCAATTTTTGTTGCAAGATTTTTTCTCAAATTTTGAATGTTCATGTTTTGGAAAACATAAAATTTGTCGCTTTTAAGTTCTTCATACAATTTGTCAAGATAAGTCTTATTTGAAAAGATGTTGAGCCTTTTTGATGCAAGCACCTTGATGTTTTGATCATTTGATGCTGGGGAAAAGTTTTCTCCGACGGCAAAAATGTTGTCAACCTCTCCGGCATAGAAGAACAAATAAAGCCCGTCAGTGCCACGCACATATGTCGAAAGGTCTCCAACCCTTGCGTTTCCTCCATTGTAGAGCGCAACAATCGCTTTTTTCGCCTCGTCGTTGTCAGCGAAAGTGCTTGGCAAAACAGCTTCGCCCTTGCTGTTCACTCCGACAACCGTGTTGAATTCTGAATTTTTCAAACTGTCATCGTCATTATAGTTATACATGAATTCTCTGAAGGCTTGTGCTTTGAGGATTTCAACTTCTTTGTTGTGTGCAATTGCATCATCTTTTTGTTCATCGTCCCCGTTTTGTTCATCATTATAAGAATATCTGTTCAATTGCGCTTGAATTGTCTGCAAAAGTTGAGTTGCATAGACAACTTTTCCTGTCTTTTCGCCTTTTTCATCTCTGATCGAAGCATAAACGCTGTTATAAACGTCATTCAGTGCTGTTTCTTTTGCCGGACCAATCAACTTTTGAGCGGCATCATAGGCCTGTTGCTGTTTTTCGTCAAAAGCCATTTTCAAAAAGCCAACATAGAAGAAGTTGCTTTGGTCTTTTCCACTGTATATATAGTCCATGTTTGCCACGTCAGTCAAAATTTTGCTGTCAAAGCCCTCTCGGTCATTTTGATAAGTTTTGTAATCAACGCGAACCTTTGAGGCGTAGTGCTCAAGAATGTTGCCAACAGTCACATTTGCCAAATCAGCGCCTTGTTTTTGCTCTTCATTGAAGATCAAACTATATTTTTCAACGATGTAGTTGTCGCGCATAATTTCATAAACACGATTGATTTCAAACAAAAAGCACTCTTTGTCGCTTTCAAAATCAAGATAGGTGTAATTTTCTTTGATGTCAGCGATATATTTGTTGAAAGCACTTTTCCAATTTCTTGCTTTTTTGTCGTTGCCTTGGAAAAGTTCATAAATGCATTGACATAGCCATTGTTTTGAATCTCCCGATTCGCTTTCAAGATTCAAGACTTCGCCATTCGGCACATTTCGCTCGGCATATTTCAAATCGTCCCCATCGCGAATTGTCGATGCCGTTTGATATGTTTTCAAAACAAGTTTCTTTTCAAGAGTTGTTTCATAAACAATTTCGCCGTTTTCATCTTTTACATATTCAAGTTTGCCGTCTTGCCCGATTTTTGTTTTTGGAACTTTGTTTTCAACTTCAACTTCGTCCAAATAAACTTGTTTGTCATAAGGTTGATATCCCGAAGTTGTTTCTGTTGAGTCATCGCTTTCGCTTGTCGATTTTTCTCCCGACACATCTTCATAATATGTCTCCAAATTTCCGTAAATCGAATTGTAAGTTTGGTCCCAAAGATATGTCGTTTCACGCCCGTTGAAGAGGTCTTCGCCTTTTTCGGCATAATAATCTTTCACCGCTTTGATTGTAAGATGCTGGTCAATGATGCTGTCAAGGGTGGTTTTGATGGCTTCTTTTCGCGTTTGTCCATAGTTCTGCTCATAGTTATAGCCGTAGCTGTTATAGCCCATCAAAAGTTCACGTTTTTTGATTTCTTCTTTTGTGCCGTCGGCATAGGTGATTGTTGCAACAGTTGCTTCAAAATATGCTTTGTCATTGCGCGAAATAAGATTGCACCCAGTCACAAC
>CANQWP010000009.1 GCA_947627585.1 uncultured Clostridia bacterium | reverse complement strand
ATGTCGGGTGTGTAAGTCTCTTCGTTAACACCCATAACAAACATTGGCATGTTTTTTCCTGGTGCGGAAACGACAACTTTCTTTGCGCCAGCGGCAAGGTGTGCCTTTGCACCGTCATATGCCGTGAACTTTCCGGTGCATTCCACAACAACATCAACACCAGCCTGTCCCCAAGGAATTTGCTCGGGCTGCATTTCAGTGAAAAATGCGATTTTCATTCTTCCCACGCAAAGTTTTCCGTCCTTGACAGAAACTTTTTCGTCAAAATGCCCATGAATGCTGTCGTGCTCCAGCATATATTTTGCATAATCCACAGTGAGAAATGGGTCGTTGATGGCCACAACTTCCACATCGTCGCGTTTTGCCACAACTCGAAGCGCCAAACGCCCAATTCTTCCAAAGCCATTGATTCCAAGTTTAACTTTTTTCATCTTTAATCTCCTTTCATTTTTTATATCTCTTCACTTCGTTTTGAAGTGTTGAAATTATTTTATTGTGTTCAATCACATCAACATTTTGTGTATTATGCACAAGAAAAGCCCTGCATACTACACTACATTTTGATTTCAAGCCATCGCGACTTCTTCCGCTCTGCCAAAATGCAACTTTCCCACAGCCAGCGTCCGCGTGAAGTTGACAAAGCCAACAAACCACAAAAACAGCGCGAGCAATATCCAGAAAATCACCAAAATCACAATCAAAGCGTGCAGTGGAGCAAAAATGCAAGTCAGCACGCCTCCCGCAATGCTTCCCAAAAGAAGAAGCGTCCACAAAAGAAAGCTCAAGATGTTTTTTGTGCGGGAATATTGTTTTTTGACCTGCTTTTCGGCAGTTTCAACCTCTTCAATGTCAACGCCAACATATCGATTGATGCGGCTTGCCATGGAAAGATTTTGAATTGTGGTCATCAGCTCAAACATGTTTTCGCCAAAACAAATTGCCGAAATGTCCTCAAAATATGTGAAAGCGAAGAATCGTTTGACGATTTTTTTTGCAAAATTTTTCAACGCGGTGGAGAATTTTGAGTGTTTTGCTTTCAGCGTCGCAACATCTTTTTGAGAAGTCGTCAGTTTTGAGAATTCTTCTTCTGTCAGTGGACGCCTGCAAATCAAGATTTTGCCTTTTTCCATTTTGGCGCTGTGCAGTGCGTTTATGATTTCTTCCGCATTTGCATTCTCTGCAAAAGTGTGAACTTCAATATTTGCTTTTTCGGCTTTTTTGCTTCTGGACTTTTTGCCAAGGTCAAAGTTTAGGCCTTTTCTCACACCCACAAAAACTTTGACGTCACTTTTTGCCGCTTTTTTGGCAAATTCGGCAAGCTTTTCCGGCTCCTCGACCACCGGCAAGATGAGATTGATCACTTGCTCACCTCCGAAAATTTCTTCAGGCGCCTTGCGTGGCGACCGCCCTCAAAACTTGTGGTGAGAAAGACTTTGACAATCGCAATGGCCTTTTTCTTTTTCAAATTTCCCGGCAAGCAAAGCACGTTTGCGTCATTGTCTTTTCGCGAAAGCATCGCCATTTTGGTGTTCAAACAAAGCGCAGCGCGGATTTTTGGGTTTCTGTTTGCCGCCATGCTCATGCCGATGCCCGATCCGCAAATGAAAATTCCGACATTGTTCTTTTCGGCAAGCACTTTCTCAACGCCAAGTTTTGCAAAGTCCGGATAGTCCACCGGCTCTTTGGAATATGATCCAACGTCAATCGTGATGATGTTTTCTTGATTGAAAAAAGTTTTCAGTTCTTCTTTCAAAAGATAACCGCGATGGTCGCTTGCCATAATGATCATTTTGCACCTCTCAAATTTTGAATTCGCTCCAAAAGCACTTTCACATTTTCTTCAATTTGTTGCGCCGATTTTTCATAGGCCTCTTCGCTCTGGCCATATGGGTCCGCCACCGCGCCGGCAAGGTCCTCAAAACTCATGCACTTTTTGCTGTCGATGAAGCGTTTGTGGTCGTTTGTGACCGCGACATAAAGCACGTCGTCCTTGATTTTCTTGAGCTTCACGCTTTTTCGGTTGCGCCCGTCATAGCCAAGGCTTTTCAGCGCCAAAGACGCATTTTTTGAAATGTTTTCGCCGTTTGCACGCACACCCGCCGATGAAAATTTGACATTTTTCATCTTTCGCTGTTTCGCCATTTTTTTTGCGATGCGCTCGGCCATAATCGACCGACAAGTGTTGCCCGTGCAAACAAAACAAATTTCAATCATAAGAATTTTGTCCTAACAGGAATATTGTAAACCAAAACGCAAAAATTTCAAAACAAATTGCAAAGAAGAAAGAAAAATTAAAAGAAAAAAACTGAAAAAGCATAATGAAAAAACGAGAGACATTAAGATCTCTCATTTGATTGTGATTTTGCGTGGCTTATAGAGTTTGTCGAGGTTATATTTTTCGCGCACTCGTGGCAGAAAGATGTGCAAGGTCAAATTTTGGAAGTCAAACACAATCCACTCGCCTTTGAAATAACCCTCAATCTTTTCGGTGTAGCCATATTTTTCCGCGATGACGTCGGCGACTTTTTTGCTGTCAGTAACCTTCGAAGACGTGCACAAAATGACATATTTCTCTTCGCCATTTTCGGAGAGATCATACACCGACACGTTTTTCATTTTGTTATCGACCAAAAGCGCGACAAAATCTTTGATGTTCAACATGACAATATATTATCAACTTTTTCAAAAATTGTCAAACATTTTGAAAGTGTTTTCAGTTTTGTTTTGTTCGACACCTTCTTGTCATCGCGTATTTAGTTTCTTATCACCCAACGACTATTTTGCGACCGCCCATTTCTGTCATCCTGAACGTAGTGAAGGATCTCTGCTGGTCAGGGCCTCTGCCTAAACAAATTCCCTGACTTATTGAGATTCTTCCGGCCGCTCCGCTCCCGTCAGAATGATAAGACTTAAATACTTTTCCCTGTCATCCAGCATTTGCGAAGCAAATCTCTCTCAACAGGCAAACTTGACGGAGAGCCTAAGCAACGCGCATGGAGGGATCTCCGCTGGCCAGGGCCTCTGCCTAAACAATTCCCTGGCTTATTGAGATTCTTCCGTCCGCTCCACTCCCGTCAGAATGACAAATGAAATTATGTTAACGCATTGTTTCTCTCTTATGTTTAATTCTCTCGCAAAAAGTCAAAAATCACAACATGCGAAAAATGAATTTGATTTTTCAAGAAATTTTGAAGTTTGTGCTGATTTTTCTTCTCTGTTTTGTGTGGCTGAGATATTTTTTGCGCCGTTTGTGGCTGGCAGTTTTGGTGACCACGCTTGTGAGCGGTGCGATTTACGCCATTCTCTTTTTCTTGAGCAGAAGAAAACAAAACAAAACGGGCATGAAGATGAAAGAAAAGGAAGATGCGGAAAACATGTTTTTTTCGCTGGCTTGCGCGGACAAACCCATTGACTTTTTCGCCAAACTTGCCACAAAAAAGCACTCAAACGCCGTCAAGCACAAAGACTACATCGTCATCAAGCACCCCGAAAACGTCTCCACAGTGCTTTTTGCTGACCTGTCGCTTGCGGGGCTGAATTTGGGGAAATTTATGGAAATCTATGCGAAAGTCAAGAAAGAAAAGGCGACCAAAATTGTCGTCTGCTGCAAGTTTATCGCCGACAAAGAAGTCTTTTCCGTTTCGAGCCGTTTCAAAGAAAAGTTTTTGTTTTTGGACGAATATGCAACCTATGAAAAACTTTTCAAATTGTATGATTGCTATCCCGAAATCACCCACAAATGCACCGCCGAAAACAAAATGGCGTTCAAAGATTTTGTCGCCTATTCATTCAATAAAAAAAGAACAAAAGGCTATTTGTTCTCTGCGCTTGTGCTGATTTTGAGCGGACTTTTTGTGCGCACAACAATCTATTATTGCATCATTGCATCGGTGCTGGTGGTCTTTGCGCTGATTTCGCAGTTTAACCCGCTCTATAATCCCAAAATCGACCCTGAAGTGCTGTGAAGGCAGTGTTGTTTGGCATAAAAACAATTTTAGAAAATGATGAATAATCATTTTATTTTGCATTGCTTGAGCTATTACATTATTCTGTCATTTTGAGCGAAGCGAAAAATCTCAGCTGGCCAACAATAAAAATTGAAAAGGAATTGAAATAGAAAAAACTCGACGATAAATTTTCCTAAATTTATGGCAATTCAATGTGTTTAAAGTTTTTGCGCGTGGAAACTTTGTATAGAATGAAACTGTTTCCAATCACCTGCACGACTTCGGCAGAAAGACGGCTGGCGATCTCCTCAGCAATAGTTCTGACGTCAGCGTCAGCGTTTTTCAGCACCTTGAATTTCACAAGTTCGCGCGCTTCCAAAAGAAGATTGGCGCTTTCAACCACGTTTTCCGTCACGCCTTCCTTGCCAATTTGCATCACGGGTTCAAGTGCGTTGCCCAAGCCTCTCAAAAATGCGCGCTGTTTTGTTGTAATCATTTTTTCACCTCATTTTCAACATATTGTTGTGTTATGCGTGCATACTACACCACATTTGGTGTATTATGCGTTCTTATCATTCCACATATTCAAAACTTATGTCCTTGATGACCACCGTGTCGCCCTCTTTCAGGCCTTTTTCTTTCAAAAGGTCAATGACACCCATCTCTTTCAGTCGTGTTTGGAAATATGCGAAAGATGTTTGGTCGGAAAGCACAACGCCGCGAATCAAGCTTTCAATACGTCCGCCCGACACTTCAAAACTGCCGTCGTCCAGCCTTTTCACCTCAATGCTTGAAACATCTTTCTTGTCAAAATCAAATTCTTCAACTGCAAGCGCCGGCTTCTTTGGTATTTTCTTCAAGTTTTCCAAAATTTTGCGCTTGAGTTCTTCAATTCCGTCACGCGAATAGGAAGAAATTTGAATTACGTCTTTCACATTCGTTTTCTTGCAAAAATCAGCAACGCGCCTTTCAAGTTCGGTCTCATCCAACAAATCGCACTTTGAAAAAGCCACAATTTGCTTCGTCTTTGATAGGCTCTTGTCATATTTTGCAAGCTCTTCGTTTATTATGCGGAAATCATCGACCGCACTTCGCCCCTCGCTTTGAGAAATGTCCACAAGGTGCACGATGAGTCGCACGCGCTCGACGTGTTTCAAAAAATAGTGCCCAAGCCCGAGCCCCTCGCTTGCGCCTTCAATCAGCCCCGGAATGTCCGCCACAACAAACGTTTCGCCAAGCACTTCGCACACGCCAAGATTTGGATAGATTGTCGTGAAAGGATAGTTTGCGATTTTCGGGTTGGCGTTTGAAATCACCGACAAAAGCGTAGATTTGCCGACGTTTGGAAAGCCCACAAGCCCAACGTCTGCAATGGTTTTCAACTCCAAAATCACTTCTTTCAGTTCGGTCACCTCGCCGGTCTGCGAAAATGACGGCGCTTGCTTGATTGACGAGCGATAAAATGCGTTCCCGTGCCCGCCTGCGCCGCCTTTCAGCGCCACAAAACGCGCCCCATCTTCGCTGAGATCTGCAATGATTTTGTCAGTTTTCGGGTTGATGAGCACTGTTCCGGTCGGCACCTCAATGATTTCGTCTTTTCCGCTTTTTCCGGTCTGATTTTTTTGATGCCCGTCCTCGCCGTTTTCCGCAACAAATTTTTTCTTGAAACGGAACGGATAGAGCGTGTTCAAATCGTTGGTTGCGACAAAAACAACATCGCCGCCCTTGCCGCCGTCGCCACCGTCAGGGCCACCATTCGCGTTTAATTTTGTGCGCAAAAAAGATGTTGAGCCTTTGCCACCATTTCCCGCTTTAATCGAAATTTTCACTCTGTCAAGAAACATATTTCACCTTAAATTCAATTTTTCACACTCTTGAATGTGGACATTCGCGGTTGAAAACGCATTTTTCGCATTCCGGCTTCATTGCCTTGCAAGTATAGCGCCCAAACAGCACCATTTGATAGTGCAGCCGTGACCAGCGCTTTTTTGGGAAGATCTTGCAAAGTTCTTCTTCACATTTGTTTGGATCTTGGGTCGAAACAAGTCCAAGCCGATTTGAAACGCGCAAAACGTGCGTGTCCACAGCCAAATTATCTCCACCAAACGCCTCAGCCATAACCACGTTTGCCGTTTTTCGCCCAACGCCAGCAAGCGTCAAAAGGTCGTCAAAATTTGCCGGCACCTGCCCGCCAAAACGGGTCAAAACGTCTGCGCTCATCTCTTTGATGGCTTTGGCTTTGTTGCGATAGAACCCGCACGAGTGGATTTTGGCTTCAAGCTCACCTTGAGAGATCTTCACAAAGTCGGCTGGAGTGCTGTGAGTCTTGAAAAGTTCTTGCGTCACCTGATTTACGCGCTTGTCAGTGCATTGTGCGGACAAAATCACCGCCACCAAAAGTTCAAACGGCGTTTTGTGTTCAAGTTCGCATTTTGGGTCCGGCACCATAATGTCCAAGCCCTTCATGACAAGTTCCGCACTTATTTTTCTTTTCAACTTTTCTCCTTTCAGCAATGACGCATTTCAAAATTTTTCTAATTTTAGTTTTTTGCGAAAGATTTTTGGAATCAAAATTCCAAATTATTTCATCAATGGGAAAAGCACGACGTCGCGAATGTTTGGACAATCAAACGCAAACATCAAGAAGCGGTCAATTCCAAAGCCGAGCCCCGAAATTGGTGGCATCCCATGTTCCATGGCAAGCAAAAAGTCCTCATCGACATCCATTGTCTCTTCGTCGCCCGCTGCCTTTTCTTTAAGTTGATCTTCCAAAGTTTTTCTTTGAATGATTGGGTCAACAAGCTCGCTGTATGCGTTCAAAAGTTCTTGTCCACCCGCAACAACTTGAAAGACGTCCACAATGCGCTCGTCTTTGTCGTTACGGCGTGCCAAAGGCTTCAGCGAAGCCGGATAGTTGAACAAAATGGTCGGCTTGACAATCTCGGCGCGAATTTTGCGCTTGTAGATATAGTCAATCAGCGTGCGAATGCTTTTGCACTCTTCCAAATCACCATATGTGAAAAGTTTTTTGTCAACTGCCACTTTTTTCAACTCATCAAGGTCATCAATTTGAAGAAAATCGCAGCCCAAAAGTTCTCTCATGCGCGCAACATAGTCAATGCGCTCCCACTCGGTGTCAAATTCGACCTCTTGACCTTGATAAAGCACTTTTGTTGTGCCAAAGCATGATTTCATAAGCTCAACAAGGAACTTTTTGAAAAACACAACATTGTCCTCAAAGTTCCAATAAGATGCATACCACTCAACCTGTGTAAACTCTTGCAAATGAGCCGGGTCCATGCCTTCATTGCGGAAGTCCTTTCCAAGTTCAAACACACGGTCAATCCCTGCCGCGATGCACTCCTTAAGCGCGCATTCAAAAGCAATTCGAAGATTGCATTGAAGATCAAGCGCGTTGTGATGAGTGAAAAACGGCTTTGCGCTTGCGCCAGAAACGCTTGTTTGCAAAATCGGCGTTTCAACCTCGATGAAGCCATTGTCCTCCAAAAATCTTCGAATGAAAGAAACAACCTTGCTGCGCGTCAAGAAAATTTTTCGGCTGTCCTCGTTTGTGATGAGGTCAAGATAGCGCTGGCGATATTTGATCTCCGTGTCGGCAATGCCGTGGAACTTTTCTGGAAGCGGACGAAGAGTTTTTGAAAGCAGAGTGATTTTTTCAGCGCGCACGGTCACCTCGCCGGTCTGCGTTTGATAAACTTCACCTTCCACGCCAATAAAGTCGCCGATGTCAATCATTTTTTTGTAGAAATTGTATGCCTCTTCATCAAACTCATTGCGGCCGACAGAAATTTGAATGCCGGCATAGATGTCGCGGATTTGACAGAAGCCGAACTTTCCCATGATGCGACGAAAAACAATTCGACCGGCAATTTTCACATGCTGCCCAAGTTTTTCGCGCGCCTCCAAGATTGTGCAAGTGCGGTCAAATTTTTCTTTATATGGAATTTCTCCACTTTCGCGCAGTTGGTCAATCTTTGCGCGCCTGATGTCAACTTCGTTAGACAAATTTTCTTCCATGATTTTTTCACCTTTTGTTTTTAATTTTTCACAATATTTAAATAAAAATAATTTTTAAATATAGTTGAAATAAATATATCACACAAATCGCGCACAAGTCAATAAAAAAACAAGAATTGCAAATTTGTTTTTCAGCATTTTTGCTTTGAGAAAAAAAAGAAAAATGATAAAATTGAAAAGAAGTTTGAAAAAGTTTTCTCTTGAAACTTTCAAAGTCAAGACGAAAACTTTGTTAAAAGGAAAATGAACATGATCAAGAAAACCGCAATCGTGATTGGCGCATCGGGCGAAATTGGGCTGGCCACAGCAAAAAAACTGCAAAATGACGGCTATAACCTTGCGCTGACATACAACAAAAATCAAATTAACCTCACGCCAAACAAAAACGAGGTGAAGACCTATCACCTTGACCTTTTGGAAAATGGCGGAATCGAAAAGTTTTTTGCTGAAGTGGGAAAAGATTTTGAATTTGTGGACACGCTTGTGTTCTGCGCGGGCATAGCCCAAAAGCGCACACTGATTTTTGATGTCCAAAACGAAGATATTGACACGCTTTTTGAAGTGAACATCAAAAGCGCCATCAAGGCCATTCGCGAGTTTGTGAAAATTGCAAAAACGCCGGCAAACATCGTGCTTGTGGGCTCTTTTGCGGAAAAAGTCGGCTGCTCTTGCGAAAGCGTATATGCCGCCACCAAAGCCGCAATGACCGGCCTTTGCAAATCACTTTCAAGTGAACTTGGAAATTTTGGCTATCGCATCAACGTTGTAGCGCCGGGCTTTATTGACACCAAAATGAACAACAATCTCGGCAAAGAAGAAAAAGACGACCTCGCTGAGATGACACCGCTTCAAAGACTTGGCACAACCGAAGATGTCGCAAACGCCATCGCCTTCCTTTGCAGTGAAAACGCATCGTTCATCACCGGGCAAACTCTTTATGTTGACGGCGGACTGATTTTGGAATAAAATTTTCACATTCTTTTCTTCTGCCGCATATGAAAATGATATGGAAAACGAAAAGAAATCAAACAGCCAAATTCGAATCATCTGCGTGAAAGCGCCAAAATGGACAGTTCCACTGCTCAAGATGTTCAACAAAAAAAGCTCAAAAGAAGAATAAGGCTTTGGAATCTTCATTTTGATGAAGAACAAAACCTTATTCATTTTTTAATATTGCATCAATATAAGGTGTATTATGCGTTCATACTACACCATATTTTGTGTATTATGCAAATTGTCCCGCAATTGCACCATCGCTGCATGCTGTGACGATTTGTTTCAATTCTTTGCTTCGCACATCGCCCACTGCAAACACGCCGGAAACTGATGTTTGCATTTTTTCATTGGTGATGACAAAGCCTTTTGAATCGACCTTCACCCCGCCAAAAACTGTTTTGTCCGGCTTTTTGCCAAGCGCAACAAACAACGCATCGGTTTGAATGACCTTTCTTTCTCTCTCTATTTTTGATTTGTCACTTTCGCTTTTGTCGGCATTCAAAATCGAAACTTCAACACCTTCAACCACATCTTTGCCGACAACTTTTTCAATTTTGACGTTTGAAAGCACTTCAATCTTTTTGTTTTTGTTGACATTCGCATATGCGCTCATGTCCTCGCTGTCCAAAACACTCACGTGATTGCACACTTCCGCCAAAACTAGGGCCTCTTTCAAGCCGCTGCCCTTTTTGCTTGCCACGCACACGTCTTTTCCGCGGAAAAAATGCGCATCACACACGGCGCAATAGCTCACTCCGCGCCCAAGAAACTCGTTCTCGTTTTTGCCAAGTTCAACATATGTCAGCCCTGTCGCAATGATGACGCTTTTTGCGCAATATTCATCCTTGCGCCCAAAAACGCGCTTGACCTCGCCCTCATAATCAACTTTTTTAATGTCGTCATAGATGACCTCTACGCCCAGACCTTCAATTTGCTTCGAAAAATTTTGCACCAAAGAGACGCCATCGATGGAAATGGTGGACGGGAAATTCTCGATTTTTGGAATTGTATTCACCTGGCCGCCCAGCGCGAATTTTTCGATGATGGCGACGTTTTTCCCTCTGCGCTTGGCATAGATCGCCGCGCTCATGCCGGCCACCCCGCCACCAATAATCAAAATGTCAAAACTTCTTTTCATGCTTATATCATATCACACTTGGCGTCAATTTTGTCAAGAAATTTTCGCCCATGCACTGTTAATTGTGCGTGACCATAAAAAAAAGAAAGCGCAAAGCTCTCTTTCAATTTTTTCTTTCCGCAAATTAGTTTTCTGCTGATTTGACTTTTGCGGCTTTTCCTGTAAGTTCGCGCACATAATAGAGTTTTGCTCTTCTTGGGCGACCCTTTCTCACCACTTCAATTGAAGCGATTTTTGGAGAATGAATTGGAAAAGTTTTTTCCACGCCAACACCATAAGAGATTTTTCTTACAGTGAAGGTTTCACGAATTCCGCCGTTTTTTCTTGAAATCACAACGCCTTCAAAAGCCTGCAATCTTTCTTTGTCGCCTTCTTTGATGCGAACAGTCACTTTCACAGTGTCACCGATTGCAAATTCAGGAATTGATTCTTTCATGCCTTCGCGTTCAAGTTGATCGATTAAATTTGCCATTGACTTATCTCCTTTTTTCAGATTTTCGACATGATGCTCATAAAGTTTTTGCCCTTTTGGCTTTGCGAACTTTTCGCGACAACCCAGCGGAACACCCGAAGTCTATGTCATTATATCACACTCAAAATTGAAAAAGCAAGCCTTTTTGCAAAGTTTTTTGAAAAAATGGAAATTTTATTTATACTGACAATAATAAAAACTCTTGACATAAATGGTAATTTTATTTAAAATAAAAATATGGGAGTATTTAATGATTTATTTTGTTAGGCATGGCGCAACAGATTGGAATGATAATTTAGATGAAAATGGCAAAAAAGACCCAAAATGTCAAGGAAGAGTTGATTTGCCTTTGAATGAAAACGGCATAGAACAAGCAAAATTAACTGCCCAGAATTTGAAAGGAAAGCGTTTTGATAGAGTTATATGCTCTCCGCTTAAACGTGCAAGACAAACTTGTGACATCATTTATGATGGTGATACTCCTGTAGAAATTGACGAAAGAATAATTGAGCGTGATTTTGGCGAATTCGAAGGATTGACAAGAACGGAATTTGATTTCTCTGGTTTTTGGAATTTAAATTCAAATCAAAACTTTGAAAAGGCAGAGAGCATAAAACAAGTGGAAGAACGAGTGTTTTCTCTTTTACATGATTTGGAGAAAAATCCAAATCAGGATGTATTGATTGTTTCACATGGAGGTGTGGGCTGTGTGCTGTTGAGTTATTTCCAGGGTGTGCCAAAAGATGGCAATTATTTATCTTTTGAACTTCCATATGCACAAGCAAAAGTTGTATCTTTTAAAGAAAAAATAAAATAACCTTATTGGGTTATTTTTTATAAGTTTTATGAAAAAATGAAAAATTTCATTCTTCAAGCATATAAAAAATAGATTGGAAAATGTGAGATATTTTTTCATAAAACTTTTTTATTTAAATATGTCAAAACGCGTTGATTTCGTGATTGATGTTGTCGCCCAGAATTTCAATGACGTCAAAGCGACAGTCGGCATATGGAGTGTGCTTCATCATAAGATAAAACTCCGCCACGCGCCTGATCGTTTGCTGCTTTTTGAAATTGACAGCCTCAATCGGCCGGCCATATGCAAGCGTCGCGCGCTCTTTCACTTCCACAAAAACGATTGTTTTGCCGTCCTGCGCGATGATGTCAATCTCGCCAAACTTGGTCTTATAGTTCGTTTGCAAAATTCGATAGCCCTTCTCGCGCAAAAATTGGGCAGCACGAGTCTCGCCCATGTCGCCTTCGATTTTGTTTCGCATTTTCGCCAAATCTTTTGTGTATGGATCGTCCATATTTCCCCTCTTTCAGTCCAAAGTCAGTTTCCCAAGCCTGCCTTTGCGGAAATCTTCAACAAGTGTTCTTCCGGCACGTTCAAGGTCAATTTCCCCGCCATTTGAAACAAGTTTTCGCGCCCGCGCAACTTTTTCAAGAATCTTGAAATTTGGGTTTTCAATTGAAAATTCGCTCGCTTCATCATGTTGCGTTGTGTCGCCAAAAACGAAATTCTCCTCACGAACGCTATCATTTTTTGCAATATATTCGTCGCCGATTTTGATGCCATATCTCTTTTCCAAAACGCCCGGATATGTTTTTTGAACGCAAGCCACAAATTCCGCGCCAAGTTCTGCAAAGTCCAGAATTTCATCTCGCACACTGCCAACAAAAGCAAGCTTTTTCGCCACGTCCTGATTTTCGATGTTTGGATAGAGCGTTCCCGGCGTGTCATACACCTCCACGCAATCTCCAACGCTGACCCATTGACCGCGTTTTGTGACGCCAGCTCGGTCGCCGGTCACCGTTTTGGCTTTTCTGCACAAGTTGTTGACAAGCGTGCTTTTGCCGCAGTTTGGGATGCCAACCACCATTGTGCGAATTGTGGCCTTGACGCCTTTTGCGCGATACTTTTCAATTTTGGCGGCCGCAAGTTTTTTGATTTTCCCCAAAATGTCTTCGCTTTTGCCGGAAAGAGTGCTGTTGTAAAGCACAAAGTCACGATCCTTCCCAGAAAAAGATGGCAAAATGGCCTTGATGCGTCCTTCATCAGCCATGTCAATCTTGTTCAAAACATACAAAACCGGCTTGTTCTCGGTCAATTTGTCGAGACTTGGGTTGAAAGAGGAAAGTGGAATGCGTGCGTCAAGAACATAAGTGACAACATCAACCTTTTTCAGCTGTTCACTTATGTCCCTCAGCGCCTTATTCATATGTCCAGGAAACCAATTGATTTTCATCTTTTCACGCTTGTTTTGTGCTTCTTTTTTTATGCTTTTTTAAAGAGAAACTACTCTAAAACTTTTAATAAATGTAATATTTAGTGGTATTATGCATGCATACTACACCACATCTTGCGGTAATATGCAATCTCACTTTTTGCGACTTTTCTTTTTCAAGAGGTCTTTGCGCAAAAGTTTTGTTCGCACCAAACTTTGCTCCTCGCGCCACCTGTCAACCTCTTGATGATTGCCGGACACCAAAACTTCCGGCACGGAAAGTCCTTCAAACACGCGCGGCTTGGTGTATTGCGGATATTCCAAAAGCCCGTTCGAGAAACTTTCGCTCTCCAAACTCTCCGCCGAAATCACCCCGTCAACAAAGCGTGCCAAACAATCAACAATCACCATTGTCGGCAACTCGCCACCCGTGAGAACATAGTCGCCAATCGAAATTTGCTCAATTGGAAAAAGCTCAAACAGCCTTTCGTCCACGCCCTCATAATGTCCGCACACGAAAACAAGATGCTGGGTTTTTGAAAGCGATTCCGCCTTTTGCGCCGTAAGCACTTGCCCAATCGGCGATGGAAAAACAATTTTCACGGACGCGCCTGCGTCTATTTTCCTCAGTTTTTCCTCTTCACATTTGAGGTCCTTTTTTTTCTTTGCGGCCGGCTTGTTTTCTTTCCGCAAAGTTGCTTTTTCTTCTTCGCTTAACACTGAATTGATGGCGTCAAAAAGCGGCTGGATTGTCATAAGCATTCCAGCACCCCCGCCAAACGGCGTGTCGTCGCATTTTTTGTGCTTGTCTTTGGAAAAATTGCGAATGTTCACAAGGTTGATTTCAAGTTTTCCGCTCTCCACCGCGCGCCCAATTATGCTGGTTTTCAGCGGCGCAAAACTTTCTGGAAACAACGTCAAAACGTCAATTTTCATTCCTGCACCACCTTTGCGCCCTCATATTCCGCGCGAATGACCGAGAGTTCGCCATCGTGCACTTGAAAAATCGCCTTGCGGAACGGCACTTCATACAAAATTCCGTCCTCTTTGATGATGAGAATGTCATCAAAGCCATAGTCCGTCACTCCCATGATTTGCCCGACCAAATCGCCGTTTTCGTCATAAATCACCGTGCCGACAAGTTCGTCAATCAAAAAGTCGTCGGTGGAGACCTTTTTGAACTCTTCCTTTGTGACAAAAACTTTTTTGTTGCGGTATTTTTCGGCAACATTTCGGTCAGCAATCTCGGCAAATTTCACATAGCCATATCCCAAGCGGAAGGTCGCGTGCTCAATTTTCATCTCTGCCTTTTCCACAAAAAGTGAATGTTTGCCATTAAAAATCGCAGGGATATCAACTGCGGGCAAAATTTTCACTTCGCCCTTGATGCCCTGCGGTTTGATGATTTTTCCTACGCAAACAAACTCGCTCGCCACATTTTGCGCCATGTCAGTCCTCAAATTTCACAAAGATTTTTTTATGCTCTTTGGTGCTGACTGACTTGCAAATTGTGCGAATGCTGTTTGCAGTCTTTCCGTTTTTGCCAATCACTTTGCCAATGTCGTTTTCGGCAACTTTCACGCGAAAAGTGACCGATTTTTCGTCTTCTTCTTTGGAAATTTCAACGGCCGATTTGTCGTCCACCAAACTTTCCACAAGAAATTTCAACAAATTTTCCATTGTTCTCTCCCATTATTTGTTTTCTGGTTGAATTGCGCCACTTTTCACAAGAACTGACTTTGCGGTCTCTGTTGGAGTTGCGCCATTTTTGAGCCATTTTGCAGCTTTTTCGTTGTCGATTTTGATTTCAGCTGGGTTTGTGAGCGGATTATATGTCCCCAAAAGGTCAATGTATTTTCCATCTCTTGGACTTCTGCTGTCAGCAACAACAACGCGATAGAAAGGTGCTTTTTTGTCTCCCATTCTTGTAAGTCTGATTTTTACTGCCATTTTTCTTCTCCTTTTTTGTATTTTATATAAAGCAATTTTGTTTGCGTTATACCATGATTAAAATTCTTTTACTAATTTATCTAGTTTATCTTGTAACCTTTTCAAGGTTCGTTTTTGTTTCTCTGAATATTGATTCAACTTTATATCTTTTGTTTTCTTGTTGAAATTTTTTATTTTTTCAAAAGCATTATCATATTGTTTGATCAGCGAAATGTTTTTGTCTAGTTCAACTTTTTCATTTTCACTTAAAGATTTTTCTTTAATCAAAAGTTTTAATGTTTGAAAAGTTCTATTGAAAATTCGTTCGTTTTGCTCATGCTTTTTTTGATTTTCAATATCTTCAACAATCAATTTTGCAAGATCAAAAG
>CANQWP010000008.1 GCA_947627585.1 uncultured Clostridia bacterium | reverse complement strand
GGTCAATCTGTTCAACGCCGTCGTCCAAACTTTCAATGATGTTTTTGAAGATGAAATCGCGAACAGAAATTTCCTCGCCTTCGTTGTTGAATGTCACGTGTTCAAGTTCAAAGAATGGAAGCAAAATTTGTGACAAAAGTTCGGTGTTTTCTTCTGTTGCAGCGGCAGCCGCTTGTGCGGCCGGCTGGTTGTTGACTGTTGGTTTTGGCAAGTGCAGCTCGTCAAGAACGTTGCCAAGAATTGTTTCAAAGTCACTTCCGTCCGTTCCAATGTGGAACAATCCAAGTTTTTGAGCTACCTTCACCGATCTTGCAATCGCGGTGCAGAAGTTTTCATATGAATCGATTTTGACAACTTTTTCATCGATTGAGCCGTCCTCTTTGTCCACAAATGCGTGAACTTCGTCAAACTTCACTTCGTCATTTTCTTCATAGCCCGTGATGAGTGAGAACTTGTATTTCTTCATGATTTCGTCAAGCACATAGGTTGGTTTTCCGCCCGGCTCTTCGGCAGGATGCGTAAGAATTTCAAGTTTTCGAATGTCGTCAAAGGATTTTCCAATTTCAATCAAAACTTGGTCAATGTTTTCGACACCTTCAATTCCGCCCATCAAGTCACCATCAAAAAGCTTTGCAAAATCAAGTTGTTTTGACACTTCCAAAGCATGTGACAACGCGTCAAATGTGTCGGTGATGAGGGTCACTTTGTCAAGTGAATCAAAGTTGAGTTTGATGTTTTCGTCCTCGAAAAATTCACCCATTTTTTTGGATGCAAAGTTTCCAATCGCATCAAAGCCGTCTTGCAGGACGTGCAGGTCGGCAGCTTCGTCCAACAGAGTTTGCAATTTTTCGTTGTTTTCGGAGATTGTTTTGAGAATTGCTGTCATGTCGCTTGTTTCAAGATTTTGGAATTCTTGAACAAGGCCGCTGTCAATGACGGCGTCGGCAATGTCAACTAGTTTCAAAAGGTCTTCTTTCAAATAGGTTTTTGCAACAAAATTTTCTTTTGTAAATGCCGTTTTAAGTTCTTCTGCAAGGTCAGAAAGAAGTTCGTTGTTTTTGACAAAATCCGGAGCTGTTGCAACATCAAAATTGACAACAAATTCTTGAACTGTCGGGGCAAGCACACCCTTGAAAATTCCTTCATTCAAAAATTTTTCAAGGCTTGTTTTCAAGGCTGTGAGGTCAATGTTTTCAAAGTCGTTTGCTGTAAATTGATTATAGGCAATGGCAAATTCATTATATGTGTCTGCAAGCGCCAACAAATCTTTTCGAAGATGGATTGTTTCTTTGTTGACTTTTGACGAAGAAAGATAGTCAAACAGCGCGTGATTAAGTCCGCCTGCGCCAGAAACTTTTCCGATGACACTGTTGTTGAACTGTGTGATGATTTCGTCAATTGTTGACGGAACGTTTTCGCTCACAAGTTCTGGCAAAAGTGGAAGAGTGGAATTTTGCTGTGTTTCCTCCTGAGAAAGCACAAGGGTCGTTGCTGATGCCTGCTCGTTTTCATATGTTGTGAGCGCTTGATATGTCTGCGTGAGGGAAGTGAGTGGCGCAAACAAAAGGAACATAAACAAAAAGCCTTCAACTGCGCCCACTGCGCTGCCATACCAGCGGAGCGGTTTTTTTGTGGCAAAATCTTTCTTCTTTTTTCCAAAAGCAAGGCGTGCCACAATCAAATAAATTATGTCAAACAAGAAATATGTCACAAGCATGATGATGATGAACGCAATTGGCGACGCCACCGAAAGTGGAAGTGTTTTTGCAAAATCTCCCACCGATTGATAATCCCCAAGACTGAATTGTTTGTTGAGCATTGAATAGACAATGTTGTTCAACGTTGTTGTCGTTCCATCAATGGTGATTGAGATCCCCAAAATCGCCGAAGTGATTGGTTTTGTGATGAAAAATGCGATCACAAAACTGACCACAAAGAAAATGATGTGAAGAGCCGATCTTTTCAGTCCTCTGATCAACCCCGCCAAGAAGCCAATCAAAATGAAAAGAATCAAAACTCCAATGCTTCCCCACAAAAATGCTGCTGCCATATTTTTCTCCTTTTTAAAAAGCTTTTAATCTTTTTGTGTCTCTATTAATTTTGCCTTATTCTTTTTTATTTTATATTAATTTTTAGGATTTTTGCAACAAAAAACATAAAAAATTTTGACGAAAAGAAAAAATGTTTCCTATTTCTTTATTTTTATGATTTTTCCGCCCTCAATTTCAAAAATTTTGCCGGACAGTTTGTGCTCATCCGTGCAAGTGATGAAAGTTTGTGTTCGCCCGACAAATTTCAAAAGACGGTCTTGGCGCTCGGAGTCAAGTTCTGAAAAAACATCGTCCAAAAGCAAGATTGGATATTCCCCACAATGCTCTTTCATGTTTTCAAGCTCGGCAAGTTTAAGCGAAAGCGCCACGGTGCGTTGCTGGCCTTGTGAGCCAAAATTTTTCACTTCCACCCCATTCAAAAAGATGTCAATGTCGTCTCGATGCGGGCCAATTGTGGTGAAGCCAAGTTTGAAGTCCTTTTCAAGATTTTTCTTCAAAAGTTTGTCCATGTTTTCTTCAAAGTTCTCGTCAAGTGCCACTCCGCAGCCACATTTGTAGGCAAGCGTCAAATTTTCTTTGCCTCCGCTGATGAAACGATGGGCTTTTTCGGCATATGGCAAAATTTCTTCCACAAATTTTTGGCGCTCAAAAGCCAAAATTTTTGCCGATGCCACAAGCGCCCTGTCCCAAATGTCCACCGTCTCTTTGACCGCTTCCAAATTGGAGCAAATCTTGAAGAGTTTGTTTCGATTTGCCAAAATTTTTTCATAGCGCGAAAGTTGATAAAAATATCTTTTGCTTTGCTGACTGATGTCAATGTCCATGAATTTTCGGCGCTCTTCCGGGCTTTCTTTGACCAGCCGAAGTTCTTGCGGACTGAAAAACACCACATTGACCTCTCCAATCAAGTCCCCAATGCGCCTGATTGGAAGGGAGTTGATTTTCACCGTCTTTTTGTGCAGTTTGTTCAAAAAAATCTCCACTTTCAAGTCACGAAATTTTTTCTGGACGTTCATTTTGACGCAAGCATTTTCTTCACCCCAAAAAATCATCTCTTTGTCTTTGCTGGCTTTGAAACTTTTGCCGATGCAACAAAGAAAAATGCTCTCCAAAAGATTGGTCTTTCCTTGAGCGTTTTTGCCAATGAAAACATTGACCTTCTCGTCAAATGGGACTTTCAAGGTCTTGTAGTTTCGAAAATTTTGAAGTTCGAGCTCGGTGATTTTCACGACCTTATTTTATCACAAACATTCGAATTTTACAAACTTTTATTCAAACTGTTTCGTTTTAAATTCCTTTCAAAGTTTCTTGACATTTTCTTTTTACTTTTTTAAAATATTTGATATAATTTCGATTGAGGTGCATTATGCAAGACGTTTCTTTCATTTGGCAACAAGTTTTGGAAAAATTGGAGCTTCGCGTGTCGTCAGTTTCTTTCATGCTTTGGATCAAGACCATCAAGCCTCTTGAAATTGACGAGCAGGACAATTTTGTCATGGCCGCCCAAAGCGTTTCGGCAAAAAATCAAATCTTGCGAAACTTTTTGGACGTGATTGGCGATTGCTGCTTTGAAGTTGTTGGAAAGCCACTGAAAATTGTTGTGCTTGACCAAAACGAAGAGATTGAATTTTTGAAAAACAGCAAAGTTTCACAAACTCCAGCCACAAAAAAAGAAGAAAAAAATCCTTTTGTTGAAAAATTCACTTTTGACAACTTTGTCGTTGGAAAAAGCAATCAGTTTGTCTATGCCGCCGCACGCACTGTGGCAGAGCACCCAGGAAAAAGATATAACCCTCTTTTCATATATGGCGGCGTGGGACTTGGAAAGACTCACCTTTTGCACGCGATTGGAAACTTCATTCGAGAAAATAACCCGGAGCTCAAGGTGGAATATGTGCCGTTTGGAAAATTCACAAGCGACTATATTTCTTCCCTTCAATCGCCGTCCAAAACCCAGGCCGTCATGGAATTTCGCGGAAAATATCGCAATCTTGACGTGTTGATGGTCGATGATATCCAACTGATTTCAAACAAAAAAGAAACTCAAGAAGAGTTTTTCCTCACGTTCAATGACCTTATCATGAGCAACAAACAAGTCATCATCTGCTCCGACCGCCCGCCAAAAGAAATCTCCACTTTGGAAGACCGTCTTCGCTCACGTTTTTCAAGCGGACTGATTCATGACATTCAAAAGCCGGAAATTGAAACTCGAATTGCCATCTTGCAGAAAAAGAGCCAACTTGAAAAATATTATGTTGAAGATGACGTGATTGAATATATCGCCGAGCGCGTGGACAGCAGCGTGAGAGATTTGGAAGGAAAACTTTCGGAAGTCTATTTTCTTGCCACTCTCTCCGGCAAAAAAGTTGCCACAATGGAAGAAGCGGAGGAAATTTTCAAAAATCAAAAAGAGGAACTGAAAAACGACCTCACCGCCGACCGCATCATCTCGACCGTGTGCGACTATTTCAACGTTTCATACAACGACATCACCGGCAAAAAGAAGAACAAAGAGATTGTTGAACCTCGAATGATTGCCATCTATCTTATTAGTGAAATTTTGAACATTCCTCTTGTCAACATTGGAAAAATGTTTGGCGGACGCGACCACACCACCATAATGCACAGCCGCGACAAGATCACAGAAGACTTGAAGACCAACAAAAAAATTCAGACGCTTGTGGATAACATTCGAAATATGTTGATAAGTGGATAAGTTTTCCAAAGTTATCCACATTCAAAATTCCCAAATTTTTGTCCATATGTTGTGCTTCTCAAGCAAGAATCTGTCCATATTTCGTGCATTTCAAAATTTTGCAAAAAGTTATCCACTTTTTCACAGCCATAATAAATATAATAATAACTTAACAACAAAATATATAAACAAATAAAAAGTGGGCACGCGCCAAAGTTTTGAAAAATTTGTCCTCATTTTTGTTGGACTTGAAAAGCGAAAGTGATATAATGGAAATATCAAATGAAAACTGAAAAAGAGGTGTAAAAAAATGATTGTAAGTTGCCACGGAATTGAACTGTCAGATGCTTTTTTGAGTGTAAGCAAAGCCATTTCAAACAAAATCACAAACCCAATTTTGGAAGGAATCAAAATTGTTGCCGAAGATGACACCCTCACCCTGAGCGCCACTGACACTGAGCTTTCCATCAAAAGAAAAATCAAAGCTAACATCAAAGAAGAAGGGGAAGCGGTCGTTCCAGGAAAGTTCATCACCGAGTTCATCAAAAAACTGACAAATGAAATGATTGAACTTGAACTTAATGACAAAAATCAGCTGCTCATCAAATATGACGACAGCCAGTCCATCATTCAGTGCTATAATGCGCAAGAATATCCTGATTTCAAGCAAGTGGAAAGTTCAAACTTCTTTGGAATCACAAAAAAGAACTTGAAAACTTTGATTGCAAAAACAATTTTCTCAGTTGCCGTTGACGACAGCCGCCCAATTCTCAAAGGCGTGCTTTTTGACCTTGCCGGAAACGAACTGAATGCCATCGCCCTTGATGGATATCGTCTTGCAAAAGTGAAAAAGCCTGTTTCTTCAAACATCACTGAAAGTTTTGTTGTGCCGGCAAAAAGCTTGAACGAAATTTCAAGACTCTTGGACGACAGTGATGAGGTCATCAATGTTTATATTGACAAATCGACAATCATGATTGATTTTGGCGACACAAAACTCACTTCAAGGCTTTTGGAAGGAGATTTTGTCAACTACAAACAAATCATTTCAGCAAACTATGAGACAATTTGCGTCATCAACAAAGACCAATTTGCCGACGCGCTTGAAAGAGCGTCACTTCTTTCAAAAGTTGGACAAGGAAATTGTGTCAAATTTGATGTCAAAGAAAAAAATCTTTGCATCACGTCAAATTCCGAACTTGGAAACATCAAAGAGAATGTTCCAGTAAACACGACAGGAAAAGAACTTTTGATTGCTTTCAATGCAAGATATTTCATCGAAAATTTGCGCGCCAACACTGATGAATTTGTCAAAATTTGCTTCAATGCCCCTGCAAACCCATGTGTGATCGTTCCTGTTGAGGGCGACGAATTTTTGTATCTCATCTTGCCGGTCAGAATGATTGGATAATTTTAAAAATCAAAATTCTTAAAAAATTGAACTGAAAAAAACTTGAAAATTTGAGAAAGAAAAAAAACACCATTTGGTGTTTTTTCTTATTTGTCAAGGCCATATTTTTTTGAAAGCTCTTTATTGACTTCTCTTACAATTCTTCTGTTTGGCATGCCGATTGTTGACTGAGAAGAATATTTCTTTTCATTCTTTTTTGCAGGCTCAGTCAAAACAAAAGATTCAAGTTCTTCTGGTTTTTGAAGTTTGATGTTGTTTTTGCGACCATCATTTTTTGCTTTTGAAATTTTGCGACCAAGCTTTCCTTCGTCAGCCGAAGTCCAGCGCTTTTTATCTTTTCCGTTTCTGAAAATTGACTCTTCAGCTTGAGCTTGTTTTCTCATGCCGATTTTTCCGCTTCCAACTTGGCCAAGCCCATCTGGAACTGCCAAAAAATCTTCTGTAATATACATATTTTTGTCTCCCTTAAAATTTGTGATGCACATATTATATCATATTATTTTTGCTTGTCAAGAGTGATTTGCAAACTTTTTTGATTTTTTATGACGTTTCCATTGATTATATGGCGAAATAGATTTTTTAAAATATGTCGATTCAAATTTTGACAAAATCGAACAAAAAATCGATAAATTCCCTCAAAAATCGAGCGCGGAAGGTTGACAAATCAAAAATTTTCCTTTATAATAGGACGGTAAACCTTTTTGCAGCAGGAATTTTGCAAAAGAGAACAAGGAGAAAAAAATGAAAAGAACTTATCAACCAAAAAAGCGTCAAAGAAGCAAAGTGCATGGCTTCCGTGAAAGAATGAAAACCAAAGGCGGAAGAAATGTTTTGCAAAGAAGAAGAAACAGAGGAAGAAAAAGAATTTCTGCCTAAGGATTTTTCATGGATCACAGACTGAAAAAAAACAGCCAATTCAATTTTATTTACAAAAAGGGTGAAAGGGTGCATTCGGAAAACTTCACTCTTTTTGCAGTTAAAAGCAAGTTTGAAAACTATAAAATTGGCTTTTCAATCAGCAAAAAACTTGGAAAAGCAAACAAAAGAAATCTTTTGAAACGCCGCCTTCGGGAAATTGTCCGAAAAATTGACGTGCCAAATCATTTCAACTTTGTCTTGATGGCAAAAGAGAACGCCTGCACACTCGATTTTTTGCAATTGAAAATCGAGGTCGAAACAATTTTTGGAAAGTTTGATCGAAAACACAGCGAACTAAAGTGAAAGATATGACAAAGACTCAAAAAGTTGACAAAACAAATTGCGACACTCAAAAAGTTGAGAACAAAAGTGGTTTTTTGAAAAAGACTTTCAAAACAATTTGTTTGTCGCCGGTCTATTTTTTCAAGTTTTGCATTTCGCCGCTGTTGCCGCACTCATGCATTTTTGTTCCAACTTGCTCGAACTATATGATTTTGGCGGTGAAAGAGTTTGGAGTTTTGAAAGGTTTTTGGCTGGGCACAAAGCGCCTGTTTCGGTGCGTTCCGTGGCAAAAAAAGCGTGGATATGACCCCGTGCCAATCAACATTAAAGGAGAACACCTATGGATATTGTAAGCACATTGCTTGTGACACTTAAAGAACCAAAAGGAATGTGGCAATCAATTTTGAACGCCTTTAAGGGTGCTTTGGGCACATATATTTTGGCGGTCATTTTGATTGCGGTGATTGTTCGACTTTTGTTTTCGCTGGTGGACATTGTCAACAAAAAAGTGACAATGAAAAACGCGGACATCAACACCAAAATGAAGCCAGAACTTGATGCCGTGAAAGCAAAATATGGCAATGACCCCGCCATGATGCAAAAAAAGACAAGCGAGATTTACAAAAAATATCAATTCAGCATGATGGGCAGTTGTCTTCCAATGCTCGTGGCAATGGTGCTTCAATTTACGGTGTTTTTGACACTTTGGAACGCACTTCAATCGGTGTCAAACTTCAACATTGTGGAAAAATATCAAGACCTGAAAAACGTCTATGCAAATGTGATCATTCTCAATGAAGACGAAGCAATGTTTTCAGATTTCAAAGAGGGCGACAGCATCAAAATTGAAATTGTGAAAAATGAAAATGGCGAAGAAGCTTTGGATGTGTTTGTTGTTGACAATGATGGCGAACATAAAGCCGGAGGAAAAAAGATAGAAGATCTTGCGAGCGACAACGAACATGTTTGGGAACTTATCAAAACATATGTTGAAAAGCCGGCATCACTCAACCCGCAAGAGCCAGCCGAGGCTTCAGCAAATGAAGAACAAGAACAAACAGAGCCAACTTATTCCCCTACAATTTACAGCGAGGCACTCAAAGCCGCGGCCGAAAAACTTGTGCATGACAGATATGTCTCAACGCAAGAAGGCTTTTTGTGGATCAAGAACATCTATAAGTCAGAAAGCCCGTCGGGCCCACTTTTCACAAAGGAAGAAATCGAGAAATACATCAACGAGTTCTATTCCGCAGAAGAAAAAGAAGCCGAAAAGGCAAACGATTTTGAAGGAATGATCTATGACAACGTCACGGCCGGCATTGACAGCAAGAAATTGGGCGTGAATGGATATTATATCCTCACAATCATCGCCGTTGTGACATCAGTGCTTTCAATGTGGCTTTCAAACTTCTTGATGAGAAAGAAAGACCAGCCGAAACAAAAACAGAGCCTTGCAATGTATTTCATCATGCCGCTCATCATTGGAATTTTCACATTCATGTACACAAGTTTGTTCGCCATCTATTTGATTGTTGGACAACTGATGATGATGCTCCTCACCCCGCTTACAACTTTTGTTGTGAAGAAATGGAATGACCTTGACACAAAGAAGAAAAAACAAAAGACCGAAGTTGTTGTGGACTATCGCAGGAAAGATTTATAAAAAACATTTGAACATCCAAAAGAAATTTTGAAAGCAAAAACAAAAAAATAAATCGAATAAGCAAAAAAAAGCAGAAAGAATTTTCTGCTTTTTTAATGTTTGATTGGTCGAAATTTTGTAATTATTTTTTTTGTTGTCGCCTTTGAAAAACTCATTCTGTCAAGGCGCTCCAAGTGTTTGGCCCGACAATTCCGTCCACGGTGAGATTGTTGTTTTCTTGGAATTGGCGCACGGCCGTTTCGGTCTTTTGTCCAAAAATTCCGTCAATGCCGCCCACAGGAACAAGCGCGCTTTCCAAAAGGCTTTGCAAAAGGCGAACATATGCGCCGCGGTCGCCTTGGCGAAGAGTTGGATATGGCATCAAGGTGAGAAGTGTGCCCCATGTTTTCGGCCCGACAATGCCGTCTACGGCAAGATTGTTGTTTTCTTGGAATTGGCGCACAGCATTTTCGGTGTTTTGCCCAAAAATCCCATCAACAGCCAGATTAAAGCCATATTGCGTGTTCAAAATGAACTGCAACAAAAACACAAAACTGTTGTCAGCGCCTTGGCGCAAAAGAGGATAGTTTGCAAGATTGCCTCTTGGCACAAAATTCACTCCCAAAAAGTCACACACGCCTTGGCATGTCTCCTCGCCCACCTCAGTTTGGAAAAGCGGATTGATCATTCGGCGCGCCTCCGTCAAATTGGTCATAAAGCCGGCCTCAATCAAGGAAGAGACACAATTTACGCTTGAAAGCACCCCGACATCCAAAGTTTTCACCCCGCGCCCGTTTTGCGCTGTGCCTTGAATGATGCGGTCATATATTCTTTGCGCAAGCTGGCGGCTTTGATTGGCCTTTGGATTTGTTGGAGAGTAAAAAACTTCGACGCCCGAGGTGTTGTTGAAAGTCTCCCCAAAAGCATTGTAAGCAAATGTCACAAGCGCGGTCAAATTTTGGCGATTTATGCGCGCAATCCTTTGGGAAATTGAAACATCTTGTTCTTCCGGCTTGACGTCAAAAACAGAAAAACCTTGACGAATGCACGCCTCCAAAAATTTGTTTTTTGCGGCACGATTGAATTCGTTTTCATATATCACCCGATTCAGCCCGGGCAGAACAGGTGTGCGCTTTCCGGGTGTTGGCGGATTGACGCCGTGTTCGTCATTTGCGCCTATGTAAAAATCAGAATTTGGCATAAAAAATCTCCTTTTCAATTTTGTTTTATGAAAAATTTTTAAACAAAGTTACAAAGGAGAAAAATTTTTTTAAATTTTGTTAATTTGAAATTTTTTATTTCAAAACATTATCAACAATTTGCATGAAAAAACAGCAATTTTTTTACTTATTTTCTTTTTAAAGTCAAAACATTGATGCTTTCTGGAGCAAAAGTTTGAACAAATTTGTTGGAAGAAAATTTCAAAGCGGTCACAGTTTTGCTTGCGCTCATTTCATCATATTGGTGCTCGGTCAGCGTTGTCATTTTTCCTTGAACATGCTTGCTTTTTGTAAAAAACAATTTTTTGTCCAAATCGAACTCTGCATCTTTTTCGTCTTTGCTTGTGTTGATCACTTTAAGATAGATGTTCTTTTCGTCATAAGTCAAACTTGTGAAAATTGAAGTTGAAATTTTCCAAATTTGTTTTTGAGCGACAAGTTTGTTTTGTTCATTAAAAATTTTCAGCCATCCCTGTCCAAATTCCACGCGCAAAACATTTGAAAGTTCCACTTTTTTCAAAAATTCGAGCGAAATTCGAAAGCCGTCCACAATTTTTTCATAAGACAATTCTTTGCGCGCGAAGTTGTAATGCAAATAAAATCCAAAATTTTCATGATGTTTCACGCCAAAGCCAAGCGAGAAATCGTCCTTGATTTCTTTAAACTTCAAAGTTGCGGAAAAGTTTTCAAGTTCCGAAGTTGTTTCAAGGAAATCGAACATTCCTGTTTGGAACGATTCTTTTTTGTCGTCAATCAAAACGCTCTTCAAAACGTTTTTGTTTGTTTTGATGCAAAAATGCCCAGCCAGTGAAGAATTTTTATTCAAGTGCTCCAGCTTGATGGACTGTTTGCCAAAGCTATTCATGAAAAGTGACTGCTGGACATAGTTCACTGTCGGAAAAACTTTTTCGCCGTCAAAATACAAGAGGTCCGGGTCCCAATTTGCTTGTTGCTTTTTGCAGAAAAGTGGAGCATAGCAACTCATTTTGACGATATCGGGATTGTTTTCCATGCCGCACTGAAAAACTGATTCTGCAAGCGCCGAGCGGAAGGTGTTTTTGCCCCCAAGACGCCCTTTGCCGTCCGCGTCAGTGTGACAAGCATATTCCCCCATAAAGACTTTGGAGGTTGTTGGGCAATAATGGTCATATCGATGAAAATTGTCCACAAACCATTGGAAAGTGTTGTAGCAATGCTCGTCAACAATGAGCTCGTCATGATGTTTTGTGATATATTTCCACGAAAAGTTCGTGTCTTGCGGATTGTTGTCCACGCCCGCAGAAGAGAGAATTTGAATGCCAAATTTTTCTAGCAAATTTGTCGGCTTTTTGCAATAAGGATAGCTTTTCAAAGCCTCATACACTGCTTCAAAATTGCGAAAATAAATTTTGTCCCAATTTTCGTTTCCAAGCGCAATCATGTTCAGTTTGAAAGGGCGCGCGTGGCCCATATCTTTGCGTTTTTGCGCCCATTCGCGTTCAACTTTGTTGTCAGAAGAAACAGAGCCTTTGGCAAAAAAGATGAGGTGCGCGACACTGTCAATCACTTTCTCTTTAAACTCTTTTGATTTTGGATCAAAAGCGATGTAGCCTTCGTGGCGAAAGACCTCCGTTCGAATTTGACAAATAAGTCCAACATGGTGGACGGGAACGGGCTCAAGGTCAAGGTCTTCGCAAAGACAAAGATATTCAAAAAAGCCAATTTCGTTTGTTTGAGTGTAGTTCCAAACGCTCGGCTTGCTCACGCGAGTTTCAATTGGCCCGATTGTCTTTTCCCAATCATAAAGATGCTCTGTGGAGACGTCGCCTTCCACAAGACAGCCGCCAGGGAAGCGCAAAAATTTTGCGCCCATTCGCAAACTTTCGACCAGCGCAGCATTGAATTTTCCAAATTTATATGAGTTTTTCTTTGAGCGAAAATAGTTGCTTGGCACAAGTCGAAAACCGGTGAAATTTGCGGTCACAATGCCGCTTGCTTTGAAAACAAGATGCGCAAGAGTCGAGTCTTTGCACGGAATTGAAAAAGAGACTTGACGGTATTTTTTTGACGCTTTCAAACAAAGTTCAATTGGCTTTGACGTTTCGCCGCTTTCATATTCAAAAAAGCATTTCAGCGAAAAATCAGCATTTGAAGAATAGAAAAACGAGCACTGCGCGCTTGAACTTCTCAGCAGCAAAAAGTTTTCGTTGTTTTTGATTTCATAGCCAAGATTTTTGAAAATTGCCTCTCCGTCGCCCTCTTTCAAATTGATGCACAAAGAAAAAGGGTTGTTTTCGTGAAGAGGCTTTTCTTTTGTCACAGAAAAATATTTCAACGGGTCGCATTTCCAAAATCGCAAATTGTCAAAAACTTTTTGCAAATCGACAGAGTTATAGTTGAAATAACAGCAGTCGAAAAAGCCGTTTTGGACGAGATTGGCGTTCAGCCCTCCGTCGAGTCCATGATTTATGTCCTCAAAAAACAAGCCATACAAAAGTGGCGAAGCCGGCTTTTTGTTTTTCATGTTTGCAACAAATTTTTCCATTTTTACTCCATTCTTCATGAATATTTGGCGTTTTTTCTGCCTTTTCTTTTATCTTAAAGCATTTTTAAGAAAAACACAAAGAATTTTCTTATTAAAACTTGTAAAATTCGAGATATTTTGCTAAAATAAGCGCATGGAAAAATGCATCGCTTCAATTGCCACGCCACTTGGCGCCGGAGCAATTTCAATTGTGCGTTTGAGCGGAAAAGACAGTTTGCAAATCGCTCAAAAGGTTTTTCACGCAAAAAATTTGGAAGAAATTCAGCCACGACACATGTATTTTGGAAAACTTGAACTTGAAAAAAACACTTTTGAAGAATGCCTAATGGTGTTTTTCAAAGCGCCGTTTTCCTATACCGGCGAAGATGTTGTGGAATTTCAAGTGCACGGCGGAGTATTGCTCGCGCAAAAAATTTTGGAGAAGGTTTTGGACGCCGGCGCGATTTTGGCCGAACCTGGCGAATTTTCCAAGCGCGCTTTTTTGAACGGAAAAATCACTTTGGACAAGGCCGAGGCAATCATTGGCGAAATCAACGCCGAAAGCGAAGGAGAACTTGTTTCTAGCCTGAAAGTCACAAACGGAAAACTTGCCCAAGAGATCTTGACCGCGCAAGAGACTTTGAAGACCATTTTGGCGGAACTTGAGGTTGGAATGGACTATCCCGACGAGACCGAAGAGACAAAACTCAAGGGCGACATTTTTTCAAGACTGCAAAAAATTGAAGAAAACGTGGAAGAAATCTTGGAGAATTCAAAGAGCGCGAAATATTTGAAAGATGGCATCAATGTTGCGCTGGTCGGCAGAACAAATGTTGGAAAAAGCAGCATCATGAACGCGCTTTTGGGGCAAGAGCGCGCCATTGTCACCGACATTCAAGGCACAACGCGAGACCAAATTGTGGAAAGTTTTGTGTTTGACGGGGTGAAATTCAACCTCATTGACACGGCAGGAATTCGGCAAACGCAAGACCTGGTGGAAAATCTTGGAATTGAAAAAAGCAAACAAAGCGCCCGCCAAGCCGATGTTGTGCTTTTTGTGCTCGACGGCAGCGAAAAAATGAGCCAAGACGACAAAAAAATTGAAAAAATGTTGCAAAAAAGCGCAAAAAACGTCATTTTTGTGATAAACAAGACCGACAAAACGCGCGTTTTGGAAAAACAAAAGAATGAAATTGAAATCTCAGCGCTTGAAAACAAAAACATTTCAAATTTGAAGAAAAAAATCAAAGATTTGGTGATTGAAAAAGAGATCGATTTCAACAAACTCGTCATCACCAACCAGCGACAATTCTCAATTTTGCAGGACGCCAAAAATTTGGTGGAAGAAATTTTGAAAAACACAACAAATTTGCTTTCATTGGACATTCTGTCCATGCAAATCAAAAAAGTTTGGCAAATTTTGGGCAAAATCACCGGAAATACCGAAAACGAAGATATTATTGACCTCATTTTCAGCAAATTCTGCTTGGGGAAATAAAAAACGAAGAAAAAAAATGAAAAACATAGAAGATTTTGACAGTATTGTGATTGGCGCTGGCCATGCAGGTTGCGAAGCAGCCCTTGCTCTTTCGCGCACAAAAAACAAAACGCTGCTTTTGACAATCAGTCTTGATGCCATCGCGTTTTTGGCATGCAATCCTTCAATCGGCGGCACGGCAAAAGGTCAACTTGTTGCCGAAGTGGACGCGCTTGGCGGAGAAATGGGCATAATTGCGGACAAAACAGCAATTCAAATTCGAATGCTCAATCGAGGCAAAGGCCCAGCCGTGCAAAGTTTGCGTGTCCAAGCGGACAAAAACGCCTATCACAGCCAGATGAAAAAAGTTTTGGAAGAAGAGCCAAACCTTTTTGTGCGACAAGGCGAAGTTGACAGTGTCGAGATTGCGGAAGATGGGTATAAAATCATAACAACACATCTTGGTCTCAAATATCGCGCAAAAAGCGTTGTTTTTGCAACAGGCGTTTATCTTAAAAGTGACATAATTGTTGGAAACACGCGGGAATTTATTGGCCCAAATGGCTTCAAAAACTCTTCTTCGCTTTCTGACAGCCTTTCTTCGCTCGGTATCAAACTTTTGCGTTTCAAAACGGGCACGCCCGTTCGCTTGCACGCGCGAAGCATAGATTTTTCGCAAATGGAAGTTCAAAATGGCGAGGAGGACATTCTTTCTTTTTCAACAATGACCGAGGGCAAGGTGGAAAACAAAGCGGTTTGCTATCTCACATACACCACCCCGAAAACACATCAAATAATTCGCGAAAATTTGGACAAGGCGCCGGCAATTTCTGGGGAAATCAAAGGAATTGGACCGCGCTATTGCCCGTCAATCGAGACAAAAGTCGTGCGTTTTGCCGACCGTGACCGTCATCAACTTTTTCTTGAGCCGGAAGCGCTGGACACCCAAGAGATGTATCTTCAAGGCTTTTCAACTTCCATGCCCGCCGATTTGCAGGCGGAAATGGTGCACTCTGTGATCGGCTTGCAAAAGGCCGAAATCATGCGAGACGCCTATGCGATTGAATATGATTGCATCGACCCGACACAACTCAGGCCGACGCTTGAACTGAAAAACATTCCCGGACTGTTCTTTGCCGGACAAATCAATGGCACAAGTGGATATGAAGAAGCGGCCGCGCAGGGCATTATTGCCGGCATAAATGCCAGCCTTTTCAATC
>CANQWP010000007.1 GCA_947627585.1 uncultured Clostridia bacterium | reverse complement strand
CGCCGGTCGCAAACAGCATGCAGCCCTTGAAGTTTGTCATGCCCTTGTTGAGCGAGGTGATGCTTTCAAGGTCAAGGTGGTTGGTCGGCTCGTCAAGGATCAGCACGTTTCCGCTTTCAAGCATGATTTTTGCAAGCATGCATCTCACTTTTTCACCGCCAGAAAGCACATTGACCTCTTTCAAACTCTCTTCACCCGAAAAGAGCATTCTTCCAAGCCAGCCGCGAACAAAGCTTTCGGTCTTGTCTTTGGAAAATTGCCTCAGCCAGTCCACAATGGAAAGGTGACAGTTGTCAAAAAACTCTCGATTATCTTGCGGAAGATATGAAAATTTGATTGTTTTCCCCCAGCGAATTGTTCCGCTGTCCGGTTCTTCCTTTCCGGCCAAAATATTGAAAAGAGTGGTCAAAACAAGCGAATTTTGCGACAAAAACACAATTTTTTGGTCGTGTTCCACGGTGAAAGACAAGTTTTTGAACATTCCCTTTTTTGTCAAGCCTTCAACCTTCAAAATTTCTTTTCCAATTTCTTGATCAGGCTTGAAATCGACATATGGATATTTTCGCGATGACGGCTTGAAGTCGTCTATGGTCAGTTTTTCCAATTCTTTCTTTCGGCTTGTGGCCTGTTTTGATTTTGAAGCGTTTGCGGAAAAGCGGGCGATGAAATCTTTGAGTTCTTTGGCGCGCTCTTCGGCCTTTTTGTTTTGCTCTTTCTTTTGACGAGCAAGAAGTTGGCTGGTTTCATACCAAAAATCATAGTTTCCCAAATACATGTTGATTTCGCCAAAGTCAACATCGCAAATATGTGTGCAAACTTTGTTCAAAAAGTGACGGTTGTGCGAGACAATGATGACAATGTTCTCAAAATCCAGCAAAAAGTTTTCCAGCCATCGAATTGTTTTGAAATCGAGGTTGTTGGTCGGCTCGTCCAAAATCAAGATGTCGGGATTTCCAAAAAGCGCCTGTGCCAGCAAAACTTTCACTTTGATTTTGGCATCAAGTGTGCTCATTTGGTCATAAAAAGAGGCTTCTGGCACACCCAAACTTTGCAAAAGCGACTTTGCCTGACCGTCGGCTTCCCAGCCGCCAAGTTCAGCAAATTCCGTTTCAAGTTCTCCGGCGCGAATGCCGTCTTCGTCCGAAAAATCTGGCTTGGCATAAAGCGCATCTTTTTCTTTTTGAATCTCCATAAGGCGCTTGTGCCCCAAAAGAACTGTGTCCAAAACGGTCTCTTGGTCATATTTGTTTTGATTTTGTTCCAAAACAGACATTCTTTCGCCTGGCGTGACAACAATTTCACCCGTGTTTGGCTCAATTTCGCCCGTTAAAATCTTCAAAAAGGTCGATTTCCCCGCACCATTTGCTCCAATTATGCCATAACAGTTGCCTTTTGTGAATTTCAAATTGACATCTTTATAAAGTTTTCGTCCGCCAAAAGCAAGCGAAACATTTATGGCTTGAATCATATTTGTTCTCCTTTATGTTTTTTCATGAACTTGTTAAAAATTTTTATTTCGTTTGACTTGGCGCTGCAGTGTTCTTTCCACTTTTTTGCTCAACGATTTTTGCATTTTGCACATTTTTTGCCGGTTTTTGTGACTTTTCTGATTTTTTATTCAAAGTCGGGCTCTCTTTTTGTCGCTCAGTTTCGCGAATTTGATTGACAACCAACTGGTCGTTTTGAAGTTGTCTTTGTGCTCGTTCTTTCTTTTGCTTTGTGGTCTTTTTGTCAAGAAGTTTCAGCTTTTCGACATAAGACTTCTCATATTTTTCTTCCAAATTTTCGCAAAGTTTTGAAAAGTCCGGTTTGGCATCAAAAAGCCCGTCCAAAAATTCTCCAAAAACGGGGTCAAGGTTGAAAAGCTCGCGATACATTTCAACTTCGTCGCAAGATTGGCTTTCAAAATCTTTTAAAAAAGCGTGAGAAAGTTCGTGTCTCGAATCAAGATAAAGTCCAAATTTTTTAATAAAATTTTGAGAAAAATTTTGCAAAACATCGCTGTTTTTCGCGTATTTTTTTAATTTTTGAATGTTTTTTATTGAATTTTTTAATCTTTTTTTAATTTCTTTTTTTTCTTCGATGACAAAAGGCGGAAAAATGTCTTGACGTTCCATTTCATTCAAGAAGAGCCTTTCTTTGAACATGTCTGCGTTCACGTCGAAGTCTGCCGGCAAACAATGAGTTCCGGTGTATTTATAAATCTTCCCGAGCTTGCGATTTGTTATGTTGAGATAGTTATAAATCTCATAATTTGTGTTGAGTTTCTTTTTCATACGTCAATTATATCGCAAAAAAACATTTCTGTCAACAGAAAAATCGGCGAAATATCGCTAAAACTTTTTATAAAAAAACAATATAAAAATTGTTGAAATAATTTGGACAAAAAACTTAATAAAAAAATTTAAAAAAAATTAATTAATTTTTATTTAAAATATAAATTTTTACTTGATAAAAATTGTTTAAAAATGTATAATAAAGTCATAGACAAAAATTTTCTGTCGCGATGTGTCGAATCTGCTTGAAAAACAATATGGAGCAAGGATTATGAAAAGAAAACACAAAGTTTTAAGTTGGTGGGCTACGCTCATTTTGACATTTGTGGGAATGCTTAGCATTGTCGGCGTGACGGTGCTGGTTATGTATCTGTCCGGGCAGTTTAATGAAAAAATTGTTTGGCCGCAAGACATGGAGTTTTCTCACGAAGTTGATGGAATGGGCTTTTTTGACGAAAATGGTGATGTTTATATTGCTTCTGACTTCAAGCTCACTTTGTCAACAACCACAGAAGATGTCACAAAAGACAAGGTTTCACTTTTCTTGGACGGCGACAAAAACAAGACGTCCAACGGCGTGATTTCTGTGCCAAAAGAAGTCAGGTTGAACAAACCTTTTCAAATCACACTCGAAAAAGACGAACAGGGCTTTGCAAAAGGTGGAATGGCAACAATCACTGCTGTGTCGGAAGATGAGACTCGGGAACGAAGAAGCATCACCGTTTATGTTGACAAGCCGGCGCAAGGCATTGATGTCAAACTTGCACAAACCGAAGGAAACTCGGTTGTGATCGGCTCCACATTCAACATTGAAACAACTTTCACTCCACAAGAAAGCAAATATGCTTTTTCAAAAGACAACGAAGAAAAACTGGTTTTCTTTTCAAGCACCTTAGGGCATATTGACTATGACTGGACGAACAAAAATTTCTATACCAAGTCGCAAAGCGGAGAGGAATATGACGAAATCAAGGTCTATGCTTTTGCAAATGCAAATTTCCAAAAAGAAACTTTGGAGAAATTTTTGGAAAATCCAGAACAATTCAGTCCAGAGGAGTTGAAAGGCTCAGAAGAGCTCAACTCTGAAGTTACGACATATCTGCAAACTGTCAAGGAAAGCGAAGAGACATATTGGGAAAAGACCATAAGGGTTTATGTCACAGATTCTGCTGTGACAATTGTGACCATGGAAAAAGATGAGAAAACAATTCGCGGCACACTTGACAAGAATTTTGTTTTAACGACAAATTCTGACGCACAAGACGAAAACAGTGATGCGCTTGGAATTTCAATCAAAGAAAACGACAAGTCTCCAAGCCTTGATGGGCTTTTGGGGAATGTCGGCATCAGAATCAACAAAGGCGACACGGGGCTCAGAATCGACAATCGCAGAATGGACAGGCCAGATGTTGTCGGAAAGGTTTTGAAGGTTGTCGAAAACGCCGATGGTGAAGAAAAGAGTTATGACATCTCTGTTGAAGAAAACTTTGACTATTCCAAATATGACGAATATGTCAATGCATCTGAAGGCACGGAATATTATGTTCTTCCAAGCACATCAACAAAATTCACGAAAGATTATTATTGGCAACTTGCTGCATGGGACACTCAGGAAAGAACGCTGTTTGTCAATTTCTTCTACATAGACACAAATGGAAGCTACGTCAATTTCTTTGATTTTTCTGGTGACGACAATCCGGAAAAAACTTTCACATATGTTGCCGAAGCCCATCAAAACGTGCCTGCAACATGGGAAAACAAAAACAGAATTCAACTTGAAGTCACTTTTGACGACGAAGGGAAAGCTGAGAACGCTCAAGTTGAACTTTCCGATTTTGTGAATGAAATTCCATCAGATAATGTATATCAAAAGACAAAATTCTTCCTTTTCATGAGTGGCGATTTGGAAAACGTGAATGTTCAAAACATCTTCAATGTCAAAGAAGGTGTGACATACACGGAGAATTATCTTGGCGAGAAACTGAACATTTGGGGACAATCAAACGAAAACGGATACGTTTTGTATGAACTTGAAACTGACGATCTGTTGATTGCAAAACAAAAACTTCCAAGTCGAGCAGAAGCCTATGTTTTGATTGCCATTTTGAAAACTGATGTTGACGGAAATGTCTCAACAACTGTTGAAAATGGCGTGACCAAATATCAAATTGTCAACCTCAGCGATCCGAAAGAGGTGAAAGTTGAAAGCTCGCTTTCAATCCAAAGAATGGCCCCAAGCTTTTCTTTCACCACAAAAGACGAAATTGCAACAGAGGGAGGCAGACTTTTTGTTCCGGCTGTCAACCATGACAAAATGATCAAATTTGTTTTGAAATATGAATGCGCTGACGATGACGCAGAGTCCTGGGACGCTGATTACAGAAAAATTTCTGATGCTTTTGATTCGGGGGCAATTCAAATTGTTTGCGCGGACTCACAACAACAAGAATATGATGATCAATATGTTTCGCTCAACGGAAAACCGACCGAAGAATTTTCGTCAACAGGAAAAAGAGAAAAAACGCTCTATTTTTCTGGAGAAATTGTCATTAAAGAAGAACTGTTTGCTTCTTCAAATAGCGGAAACAAAGTTACATCAAAAGACATCTATCTTTTGTTGAAATATGACAATGGACACGACCTTTTCAAAAAGAATGTGGTCGGTGAGGACAATCAAACAACCGAAGATGATCATTTTGTTGTGTATTATCAAACACCAAAAGAGCTTAAAGCGGATTATTTGGAAGATCCACAAATTCATGGAGACAAGAACATTTCTGTGAAAATTGGTGGCGTAGACGACGGCTCTGGAGAAGTTGAAATGACTTGGGGAGATTTCACCCTCAACACACCGGGGCAACAAACGATTGAACAGGCTCTCAATGTCATAAATGCCAACCTCAATTTCAAGATTTTTGACGAACACGGCTTGCAAATTGACACAAATGTTGTCACCGGCCTTTACAAAATTTTGTTCAGAGAAGAGGGAACAGAAAATCTTCTTCGATTCAACAACGAACAAAATGCCATAATCAACTTTAATTCCACATATTCAGATGAAAAAACGACGACGCTGGTTGTGGAAGTCAAAGAAAACATTGCTGACGGCGAAACGGTTGCCTCAGAAAGATTCAACTTCACAATCAAGAGCGTTGGCGTGACAAAGGTTGAGAAAGAAATTGGCGAAACTGTCATTCAATCAGATATGAACAAAGATGAAAACTATGAAGATAATCTCGACACGACGCAAGTTACAATAAGAAAATATCTCAACCCTGGAACTGGCGGAGACGTTTTGGATTTGACAAAACTGATCAGAGTATATTTGGGAGACAACGAAAATTATTATTCTTCTGAAGACATCAAGGTCAGACTCAACGAAACGTTTGTAAACAGGTTGGAAGAATCTTTGTCAAAAGATCTTGCCGCAATGCTCCATTTTGAGGGATTTACCGATGCAGATCAAGACACCATGAAAGACTATATGCAAGCTGACAGAGATTTGACCAAACTTTCGGTAAGATTCCCATTCAAAGAGGACACAACTTTGGAATTTGTTGTCACCGACAAAGATAGTTCTCGATTCTATATTTCTCTCAATCTTGTGATTGTTCGACAAACAAGCATCACAATCGGAATCGACGCCTTTAATGAGCAGAAAGGTTATGACGAATTTTTGGTAAAACTTGGAAGCACCACTCCGGCACTTTTTGCAGACGAAACATATGATCTTGACAAATTGTTGCTGTTCTCTGGGGGTAAAGATTACTCTTGGGCAACAGGACTTGCTGGAGAGGGCCTTCTTGTTGATCACACTGTTTCAGATCAGTCTCAAAGTTTGCTTAAAATCACTGAGGACAAAAAACTTCAAATTTCAAAAGTTGATCATTTTGAAATCGTCACATTCACGTTATATTATGGCATAAATTCATCATTTGCTCTCAACACAGGCGCAATTGACCTATATATCAATCCAAACATTGTGATTGTTGAAAAGAATGTTGCGCAAGAGGGAGCGCGGCCGTTCATAAATTTGAACGAGATATCAGATGCGGCCCTTCTCAAAAATTTTGGCTTCTATAAGGCGACATCATATGTTGACAAAGTTGTTGTCGGCAAGAATAGAAGCGATACTCTTGTTGGGAACGACTTGATTCAACCTTCAAGTTTCAAGTTCCAAAACAATACGCCTCAAAAAGACGGGCTTGACGCACAATACATCGACATTGACAATGTCAGCGGAGAATATGTTTATTTGTTCAGAACTTCCGCCCCTGAACTTGAACTTCGTTTGGGGCAGAATGTCGATCAAACATTCTCAATTTCAACTGTGACAAACGAAAATGTCAACGCCGTTCGCGTGCAAGAGTTTGCAAATGGAAGCAGAAAAATCATTCTTTGCGTCGACGAAAAGAACGTTGCAAAAAATGTTGAAATCGGCATTGAAATCGGCTTTGGACAAGACGAATTTGAAACGATCAAAGGGATGCTTTATCGTGAAAAGGGCGGCGACGCTTCTGAAACAGTGCCAGTTCAAATTGTCAAAATGAAAGTGACAGAAAACGGTAAACAAGTTTGGAAGACTTTTGTTGTGTTTGCGCAACAAGAGACCTATTTGATTGGAAGTGATTATGCTTATGCGAATTGCACGGGGCAACTGTCTCATACGAAAGGGCAAGAAATATATTCTGGCACAAGATCAGAATATTTCAACAGTGACAACACTTTGACCATCACGGCATCTCCGCAAGACAAGAACGGCAAGTCGTTGAAGACTTTGTCTTTGACATTGAACGTCATTGTAAGCCGCATCGGAGAAAAGTTTGTTTATTACAAAAACGCTGCCTCAGCCGAAACTCCAAATTTCAATGTCTTTGGCGAAGGCGAAGAAGACTTTTTGACGTTGATCAAAAATCCAGCAGCCGTCGGAGCATTCCAAGCGCTGAAAGCCGGCAACACCTACAAGCTCTTCCACGCGCTGGACATCAACGCGGGCACAGATGACGACAGCACGTCCGAGAACGGAATTTTTGGCTTCTATTTTGACACAAGAAAAGCAAACGCCGGGGAAGGAATGGGAAGGCAAGCCACTTTTGAAGCATATCAAATGGTTGGCGGGCAAAAAATCTCGCTCAACTGGTCAGAACTTTGCACGCTTACAGCTGACGGGACAGGCTTGACATTCAATCACATTTTGGATAAATATGAAAATACGTACATTGAAATCACCCTGCCGTTCAAAGAGGCTGGCTATACTTTCTCATTCAAATATCGCATCAAAATTTTGCCAGATTTTGAGGCTGGCAGCGTAAACTATCCGTTTGCCGATGATGTTGAACATCTTGACAACCTTGCCGATCCATATGTTGAGCCGGGAGCATATGGCTTTGGGAAATATGAAATTGATTTGAATGAAAAATTTGACGCAACAAACAGCAAGGCATCACAAATTGGAAAAGCAAGATTTGTTGATCCGCATGCTATTGACCCAGAATTTGCAGAGGAACTCAGCGGAAAATTTGCCATTGTTTCTGCAAGAGCAAACGGCACAATGATTCAAAACCTGGAAAACAACGAATATTTTGAATATGACAAAGACGCTTTGGAAAATCAATCAAAACTGATTGTCACACTCAAGCAAGCAGGCGTGAAACTGAGCATCATTCTGAAAAAATCTTTCAAAGCCGATGACCTTGGCATTTTTGGCGCCGACCTTCAATATGAGCTTCGATTCAACATGGGCACGGAATATAAGACTGACGTGAAGAAGAACGGCAGCTCACTTGAAAACGAGAACAAGATCTATCACGACACAATTTCTGCAGGCGCGGGCGAGCAACGATATGAAGTTTCAATTGGCACGGGTGACAGCACCGCCACAACACCGGAAAAGAATTTTGACTTTCTGATAAAGGCGAAGGAAGGGACAATTGAGAAAGCGCTTCAAAAAACGCTCTATCTCAAAGCGGGCACAATCGTTCATTCTTCTGAGGATGAAAGCGAATTTGAACTGACGGAAGACTATTATTTCAATGAACACATTGCCGATGACGAAGATGACATTTGGTATGAGACCAACAAGCCGAACTCTTTGCCAACAATCACCATTGATGGCAAGCAATACACAGCAAGCATTGCTGATGCGACGGAATGTTTTGCATATCTTTCGCAAAACGGAAACAGCAAAATTTTGCATGTAAACCCATGTGACAACGTTGAAAACAATCATGTGATTGAATTTGGCATTTACACAGCAGAAAGAGTTGCGCTGAAACTTGAACTTGTTGTCAAAGGTTTCTATGAAGCAGATCTTAACACAAAGTTTGATGGCGGAAAAACATATTCTTATCTGTCGAGCACTGGCATTTTCACAAAATTTGTGGATACATCGGGTGAAGCAGAGCAAGGCATTGGCGACACAAGCGACACTTATACATATTCGCTCCAGATCGAAAAAGTCGACACAGACACCGTGACCATTCAAGACAGAGAAGTTGCAAAAACAGCGCTTGTTGATATTAAAGAAGATCCGGCAGATTGGAAAAACAACACAATCGAATTTGCACATTTGCCACAAGAAGTGGCATTCAACTTCTCGGCGACCGTCACAAGAACAGAAACTAGAGCTGGAAATTCAACATCTTACACGTTCAATTTTGAAATCACTGTCGGGCAAAGCGCGAACATTGACCAAGTTTACACAGTCGAGATTGGAAATGTATATGGCGGCGCGGACTATCTTCTTTGCTTGGGCAGCAGTGCCACAGATGCGCCAGAGGAGACTTTTGTCGCAACACATTCTGGCTTGATTTCGAACGCCAAACTTCCTTCAATTGAGGGCAGCACAGGCGAATATTTGTTTGAAGCAACGGGCGAAGAGAGCGGCGAACAAGATTATGCAATCCTCACCCCAGAGTTTGTTGGCAGAACAACGTTAATCAGCTGGGATTACACCATCAAATATGTTTTTGGCACATATTATCTTGAATATACATTGCGCGTGACCTACACAACACTTCCAAGCATAAATGTCGATTTGCATACGCCAGCGCCGGACGGCAAAACATATTCCAGCGCGGAATATCTTGACACGACAAATGCAACAGGAAAAGCCGAAAGAAGCGTCGAAAACTTCTTTGGAACGGCAGCGGACTTTGCAATGAAAGTTGGAGGCGACGAACAGGTTCGTGTCACGGCGAAGAATGTTGACGCACTTAAAGACGTGAAGATTGCTCAAAATTGGTCAGTCTCCGTCACAACAATTGACAATGTTGTTTTGCAAGTGAATTATGGTGACGACAGAGTGGGCAAGACCATCACGAGCGAATCGGCAGACAAGCAGTTGCTGGCCGACGAAGCATATGTTCAAACAAATTTGACCTTCACCATTCAAGACGCATCAAAAGATGGGACAGTGGAATTCTCGATTGTTGTAAGTGGCTCTCGTGCAGTTCTGGGCAAGGAAGCGTCCAACTATGTCGTTCAGGTGCTCCGCAGCGGAGTTTCCGCAGTGAGCATCGTCAAGAATTCGACCAACTATGACAATGATCAAGAGACGATCTATGCGGAGGATCTTGCAAAATACTCTGATCCACATCTTTTTGCGGAAGACCGCATTGTCCAATTTGATGCAAAAACCGCGGGGACATATCACTTGAAGTTCACAAAAGGCGAAACAGAAAAGCACATTGAAGTGACGGCAGACAAGCCAAACACGATCACGAATGTTGATGTGGGCGAATCTTTGACAGACTATGACTTTGACAGCGCATATGAGAGTTATGACTCCACAGGTTTCAGAGGGGAGCTTGATGAGGAAACAATTTTCAACTCCATGCCGGTTATCACGTCCCGACTTGTGGCAATCTATGCCCAAAACACAGAAAACGAGGCAAAGATTGAGCTTGGCACAGAAAAGAAGTTTATGTTGAAAAAATCTGGTGACGCCGCCGCAAAGGAAGTAAGCGAAGTCGCTTTGACTCCAAACGATTTGGACACGCCGGCGTCATATGACATCACGTTGCAAAACGGCACACAAACAATTTCGACAAGCGGAAAATACACTCTTTTGTTGAAGATTGACTTTGAAATTCAAAACAACGCCAACCAAGCAAATGGGGCATTCAAAAAAGAACTGATTGCAGGAACAAGTTACACATTGCTCGGAAATGCTGGTTCGGGGACTTTGAACAACGAGTTGCACATCAGAAGTCCGCGTCAAAACAAAGACTATACGCTTGAAATGATGCAGGCCGGCTCTGGAAACCTCAACCTGCAATTCTATGGCTTTGATGATGTGCCAATTCTTGCAAAAAATGCTGATGGCTCATATGTTGGCGTTCCTGGCGGCAATAATGTTGGCAAAGCAACGGAATCGATGTCAACAAAAGAAAAAGATCTTGCCGTTGTCGCCGGCACTATTCACGAAAAATTGCAAACCGACGATGTGACTCTTTCCAATGGAAACATAATCAAATATTTCACCGGGCTCACTCCACGAGCAAAAGCGTCCGACGGAAAAGATTTCACTGTCAACAGCGCAAACACCGGCTTCAACACATACAACTACGTTGTCTTGCAAGGCCAAGTTGTTGACGGAAGCGGGCAAGTGACGCAAAACGAAGGGGCAGGAAGCGGCCGCGGCGTTGACTATACACTTGTTGCCCAAGGTTGCAACAACGACGGCAACCACGTCATGATCAGAGTTGTTTATTCAGTTAACATGGGCGACGGACAAACTGTTCCGGTATACAACAATCTTTTGTTTAAAGTTGTTCCAAACACCATGATGAACAACGCTTCATCAAATTCAAACACCACAGGAATTTCATTTAAGCAAAATCACAGAGTAGACGGTGGCTTTGTGGATGCCAACACCAACCGCACATTTGGCGGAGAACAAACAATTGCAAACAACTATTCTGTACCATATGTCATTTCAAACGAACAAATAGCAACAAACAGCGCTTCATTCAACTTGTTCAACACAAACAATAACGCTGCAGGCTTTTCTCAAGGCGTCATTCAAGCCAATATGTATGGCGAAAAAACAAATGCCGCTTCGAAATTCAAATTCACATATACAAACATTTCTCAAAAGGTTGCGACAGACGGCGAAACAAAAATTTGCAATGACTTTGTCGGGGCGCTTACAACATTTGATCCAGACACCACACCAACATCAAAAACGTGGACAAAGAGAGACAATGTTTATACTGGAAATGGCGATGGGAAAGCATCCGCTCTCAGTGTAGGGTTATCTACCAACAAAAAGGTTTCTTTGGGTGAAAAGTGGTATTATATAGATTTTGTAAACGACTTTGGCTATGCAGGACGTTTCTTCTTCAAGATTGTCGCAACGGACAACCCAATCATAAACAGCATGAGCGACCCAACATACAAAGAAGACGACACGATTGCTGTTGGCGCACAATACAAAGACATGACAATCACAAAGACCAAAGATGGCACAGAGGATTATTATCAATACACTGAGTTCGAATATGACACTGCGTCAGAGCCAACCTACAACGAATTGAAGTTCAGCACAACGCCAACAAAAGTCAAACTTCTTGCAAAATTGACGGAGCCTGTTGATGGAGTGACGGACATTTTCAAAACAGTTGAGATTAAAGATCCAAAACAAACAACCATAACGATTTTTGGAACAGATGATGGAACAAAGGAAAAAACAACCTGGAAAAAGATGGTTGACGGGGCCGAATCCAATGTTAATGACTTGGGACAATCAAGCTTCAAGGGCGCAACAATCACGATTTTGGCGCAATATGACACCACCGGAGCAACAAATCCATTCGACGCAACAGTGATTTATGGAAAGAATGTGGGCGGCAGTTTTACAGACTATCGTAATGACACCAAATTCGCAGAAGGTGGGCAAACTAAGCCTGACCCAATCACAATTTTGAGCTCGGAAAACACAATTTACACCCAGCCAACCTTTGAAGAAAAGAAAGAAGGGGAACAAGGAACAACACCTTCAACAAGCGGAAACAAATCTTTCCACACTGTCACATTGACCAACATTTCCGCATATGCGTTTGAAAAAGGCGCGCCGGTTGACCAAACGACAGCACAAGGACACACTTCTCGAGTGAACGAAATCAAAGTCGAGAGAATTGACTTCTATAATGCTGGAACATGGGTCGGCGGGTCATATGGAAAAAACAAAACTTTTGACAAAGAAGATCAAAATGTACAAATAACACCACAACAACTGATCACAAGCGGTGAAAAATATTTCTATGCTTCGCAAGAAACAGCAGCAGCGGGCAAAGGGCCGGACGAAAACATTTGCTACACCGTTCCAATAATTGAGCCAAGAGCCTTTGGCAATCAAAAACAATTGCAAGTGACCATGAACATCACGTTGGTTGACGGTGCACAAAACAAGGCGGTGCTTTCAAGACAAGTGACCATTGTGCGCGAAGACGTCGATTTGTTTGGTGCTGGTGGCAAGGACAAAGAAATTCTTGACGGCCAGTCTCCAACAGTGACAAACACAGACGTGACTTCCGTTCTCAACGACACGCTTGAAGTGACGCTTAAACAAGACCAAAGCACAACATTCTTTGTGACCGACAGGCCAATCAACAGCATATCTTCACAAGATGGGAAATATGTTGTGAAACATTATATGTATGACTATAACGAAGCTGGGACTTGGGAAAAAGGCTATTATGATGAAAAGAACGCGTGGAAAAAAGAAGACAAAGAAGTCGAACTTCAAATCACGCCAATCACAATCACCAACGAGGCCGATTACACACAAACATATTATTACAGCATCACCGACAACTTGATTGACATTGCAAACAGAAAGAGCAACTTCCAAGTGAACGAGAAGTTCTATATCTACGAATTTAACTTCTTGCAAGAAAATGAAGACGGAGAAGAGGTTTTGCAAACGTCAAACGCTGTGTTTGCTTATAACGGAAAAACCAGCACAAGCACAAGCAACAAGTTGAATGTCAACACGCTTGAAGAAAACGAACTAACGGAAGAAGAGCAGCAGACTGTCACATTTGAAATTAAACCTGCAACAGAGCAGTTCAACCAAATTGGGACATATTCATATTCTTCAACAAATCCGCCAACAACAATCAGTGTTAACAACGCGCTTCGCCTATACATTCCAAGCGTGAACGCTCTTGGCGACAGTGACCACACAATGTCAAGAACTCTCAACTTCTTGTATATCAAAGACAACAAGAGTTATCAATATGCTCAAACGTTCAAGATCAAGCCATATTACACGAGCCTTGGCAAAGAAGGGTCAACAGACTCCAACATTCAAGTTTCAAATTATATTGAAGTTTCAAAAACCGTTGATTCAAAAGTCACCGAAAAGTTCTATTACATTCCACTTTCTGGTTGGGCAGGAGACGCAAGCCTTAAACTTACTGACGGACTTGGCTCTGCTGACAAAAAGTCACTTGGAGTCAGCAAAGGCGAAAGCCCATACAAGTTCACATTCTCGATTTCGAATGAAACACCTTCCGGCTCGGCATTTGTGGACGAATTTGGAACGTTGACCACATCGCAAGACTTCACAATTTCGGGCCACACCATCATCTTGAATGTGTATATGAACGTTTCCGGATATGAAAACAACTTTGAAGAACGCAACAACAGCCTCGAAATTGGCAAATTCACACTCAGATTGAACGCAAAGACAAACAGCACAACCAGCACTGATGGACGTTACACCTCAACAACAGCAGGACAGGAAGGCTTTGTCAACATTCCAACAGGATTTAAGAGTTCATCTACGTCGCCAATGACAACAAAATATACAGAACAAGAAAAAGAAGTTGGCACATATGCTTGCGAAGTTGGCACAACGATCGACTTTAGAGAATTGTTGAAAGACTTGCAAACAGTTGGAAATGATGACCTCTCGACCTGGTCGAACAAGAACTATCACGTTTTGAAAGAAGGGGAGAAAGACATCTATTGCCGCGACAACATGAACACTTGGACGTTTGACATTGTTGGGCAAAAAACAGTCACAATCCTTGTGACAGGAAGGAGCAAAGGAGGATATCAATTTGCGTTGTTGGAACTCACAATGCACGTGTTTGGAAGAGACACAAGAACGCAGCCAAGAGTTGCGGTGGACTTGAACAAGGGCGACTCCGCAGATGTTGATTTGGCAAAAACGTTCAAAGAAACGGGAACGGGCACCTGGTTTGAACTCAACAAAGCCACAGGCATGACAGAGAAACTTGACAACAACAAGATTACATTGAACAAGGAAGAAGAAAATTCGGAGTTTATTCAAGAAAAAACACTCATCTTGTCATCAGGTGGCACTTACAAATTGTTTGAAGTGACGTTCTTCTTGTATAATTACAGCGGCGCGCCTGCCGAGAAATCAATCAATGTTGCGCTGACAAGAGGCTCGGCTTACACCTTGCAGAATGCAGTTTCAAGCATTTTGGGTGAAGACAAAAAAGATGGCGAAACATATCACTTCTTTGAACTTGGCGGCAACGATGTATCACAAGAACAGACCGTTTATCATTCAAACTCAACCACAAAAGTGCACTATTTGTTGACCACACATGACGCAAACGGAAAGACAACCGCAATCCATCAAGTTTCAATTCAATTCTGCGTCACAAGCGCATCGGCCGACAAGACGGCTGGCGTGTTTGCAGACAAGAAGCAAGATGCCGGCAAGACATATATCGATTCAAGCGTAATTCAAGACAAAGTGAAAGATATGTTTGAAATTGGAGATGGCGTGAACTATCAAACCGAAATTCCTGGCTCCGGCGCATTCTTCACAATCTTCACTCGCGATGCAAATGGTGTTTTGACAGCAATCGATGGAGACCAGATTGAAGTGTCGGCCGAAAAATTGAGAGACGAAACAACCTATGTTGTGGCTTATCGCGAAACAGGCGGCACAATTGTCATCAAAACGGCGAAAATCCTGGCTTATTATTATGAGCAAGCGATTGACGTGACCATTGATGAACTTGACGAGCAAATTCCATTCTCTTTGTATGAAATCAGCGACAAAGTTTTGGACGCAATCAACACAACACTTGGGCTTAAAGACAAAGAGGGTGAATTGAAAGGCGCGCTCACATATTCATATATTAACGAATCAAACGGCACGCTTGAGACGATCAACGAAATTCCAAAACTTGAAGAGACGGGCGTGGAAGAACAGCCTGATTTTGAGGGGACCTTCTATGTTGAAATCAGCGGCAGAACATTTTTGATCAACTTGAAACTCAATGTTAAGCCAGCGGCGGCTCAGCCTTAAGAAAAATTCGAGCGGAAAGACAGTCGGTGACCGTCATTCCGAATGAAATGAGGAATCTCTGCTGGCCAAGGAATTGAGCGAAGAAAATTCCCTGGCTTATTGAGATTCCTCCACTCACTTCGTTCGGGCTCTCCGTCAAGAAAGACCGTTGAGAGATTTGCTTCGTAAATGCGGAATGACAGGTTTGGAATGACATGGTCAAGAGAAATCAAAGCTTTGAATGATATGCAAAGAGAAAGTCAAGACGCGGAACGACAACGAAAAAAACAATCAAATTTTGAATATAATAAGGTGAAGATATGAGCGTTTGGTTTTGGGTTTTTATCGCCTACATCTCTTTAAACTTTTTGCTGTTTCTTTCCATGGTCTTTTTGGAAAGACGCAAGCTTTCAAGCATCATAAGTTGGATAACCATCTTGACAATCCTTCCAATTTTTGGCTATCTTCTTTACATTGTGTTTGGAAGCGGCCTTTCGGTGCGCGTGCGCAAAATGATCGCCGACCACAAACTTTATGAGGTGGAATATGACGAGGCCATCGCGAACTATCTCATAACCGACGAGAAAAACAAAGAAAAACTGAAAAACGACATGGGCATGATCAGCTGCTGCTATAACTATGGCAGCATAATTTGCCCCGGCAACGACATCAAATTTTTTCTTTGGGGCGAGGACAAGGTCCAAGCTTTGCTGGAAGACCTTGAAAACGCCAAAGAAAGCATCAACATGGAATATTACATCTTTGCCGACGACAATGTTGGCAAGCAGGTGATGAACATGCTGATCAAAAAGGCGCAAGAAGGGGTGAAGGTGCGCCTCATTTATGACAGCGTGGGCTGTTTGCATGCGCCAAGACGCTTTTTCAGGAAGCTTAAAAAAGCGGGCGGCGAAGTGGCGGAGTTTTTTCCGCCATTTGCGCACATTCGTTTGATTAATTTGAAGTTGAACTATCGAAACCACAAAAAAATTGTTGTGATTGACGGCAAAATTGCCTACACCGGCGGAATCAACCTTCGCGATGACCACATGGGCAAAAAGAAACGCGTTTCGCCATGGAGAGATACGCACATACGCTTGACCGGGACAGGGGTTTATCCACTTCAAAACATCTTTTTGAACGATTGGAGATATGTGAAAAAAGAAAACTATCCCGCAAGCAAATATGCCGAAGAGGGCCTTTTTCCAAGGCCGACCGAAAGTGGCGATGCTTTTGTGCAAGTGGTCACTTCTGGCCCGGACAGCGATGTCCAAAAAATCAAAGAGATTTACATCAAACTTTTGACAAACGCGAAAAAAAGTGTGCTCATTCAAACGCCATATTTTGTGCCGGACGAAGCCTTTTTGAATTTGCAAAACCATACGCTGTACATTCTTGAAAAGAAATTTCAGGGGCAGCCTGGCTCTGTCGATGAAAAGCTGCAAACCTGCGATTTCAAGAAAAAGCAGTATCAAAAGCTGATGGCGAA